>CAYYUU010000050.1:0-14105 GCA_964474955.1 uncultured Alcaligenaceae bacterium
TTGGAGCCCTTCGTCGAGGTCAACAAGCCTCTCGCAAAAGCCGGCAATGGGAGTGTGCGTGCGGTAAATTTCGATCAGCACGGCCTGCAGGGCCTTGGAAGCTTCGGTCGCGCGAGTGACGTCTCGTTGGAGGCATTCGTCGGGTACGGCGAAGTTGTTCCTGGCGAGAAACGCCAGGAAAGTATCCCACAGCGACCTGGCCGCGAGCCGTTTTTCGAGCCGAAGCCGTTCCGGACTCTCCGGCGGAAACATCTCTAGGACGGCCATCCGTTTGTGACCGAGGGCGAATTCCAGCTCGCGAAATTGTGCCGATTGGAACCCGCTTCCGGATTCCAAACGCTCCCGGAACCCGAGAAACTCAAGAGGAGTCATTGTCTCAAGGATGTCGACTTTTGCCACTAACATCTTGAGAATCGTTAAAATTCGCTTTATCGTGTGGTTCGCCCTCGCAAGATCGTCGGAATCGAGCAGTTGTTGGAGGTAGGCGATTTCGTGAAGAACCTGCTTGAACCAAAGTTCATAAGATTGGTGGATGACGATGAACAACATTTCATCATGTTCGCTGCCCGGATTTTGCAGGGCCAGAAGTTCCGACAATTGGAGATACTCCCCGTAGCTCGGCATGGATGATCCTTCCCCGGTCAGGTTATGCAGGAATGTTCGTTCGAACGAAGCGAGCGATTGGAAGGGCAAACTTTTCCACTTCAACAATTCCTTGGTATCCTATACTTACAGGGATATTCGTTCCGAACACATCCCCTTTGTGTTACAGTATGATTCACAATGTGTCGGTCGAATATTCCGACAATAGACAGCCGTCGCACGAGCGGTTAGTGCGATTCCAGGAACTACTTTGTCGGACCGGTAGCCCGAAGATTGACTGAGCGAAGAGTCCAGCAACCGCAGGCGCGAGGCGTATCGCCACACATCCTCAATGCCCCATGCTCGCGGACCGCACACTGACATTTCTGGTGCGTCGGCGGTCATGTTGACGCGAGGATGTCCCAAAGAGATTCTTGGCCTGGGGCCTCAAAAAATGCCGAGGCCAACCGCTTTAGGACCCGACCCGCTGCCCCTGCGGTCCCGCAATTTCCAGTTGGCGGGCCTGACAGTGCAGCTTTCGGGCCGGAGACCAAACATGCCACCCCCATCCAATACTGACGAATTTTTGGAATTGCTTCGGAAGAGTGACCTGGTTGATGAGAAACAATTAAATGAGCACCTCACGCAGCTCCGAGCTGCTGGCCTTCCTGAAAAACCCGAGCGTTTTGCCGGCTTGTTGATCCGGGATGGATTGTTGACGCATTTCCAGGCGGAACAGCTGTTGATGGGGAAATGGCGTCGATTTTCCATCGGCAAATACAAGGTCCTCGAGCGTCTCGGGACCGGTGGAATGGGAAGCGTGTATCTTTGCGAACACAAGCTCATGCGACGACGAGTCGCCGTCAAGGTCCTTCCCACGGCCAAGGCCTTGGCCAAAGACGAATCTTCGTTACAACGATTCTACCGAGAAGCCCGAGCCGTCGCCGCCCTCGACCACCCCAACATCGTTCATGCCTACGACATCGACCAGGAGGACAATCTCCACTTCCTCGTGATGGAGTACGTCGACGGCGCGAGCCTCCAGGAGATCGTCCGCAAGAGTGGCGCCCTGGATCCGCTTCGGGCGGCCAACTACGTCTACCAAACGGCCTTCGGATTGGCCCACGCCCACGAAGCCGGACTCGTCCACCGAGACATCAAGCCGGGCAACTTGCTCGTCGATCGGCGGGGGACGGTGAAGATCCTCGACATGGGTCTGGCCCGATTCTTCAACGACGATGAGGACATGCTTACCCGAAAGTACGACGAAAATGTCCTCGGGACGGCGGACTACCTCGCCCCCGAACAGGCCGTCGATAGCCACGAGGCCGACACACGCGCCGACATCTACAGCCTCGGGGCGACATTTTATTTCATGCTAACGGGTCGACCGCCGTTCGAAGGAGGGACCGTGGCCCAGAAGTTGATCTGGCACCAGACCAAGTCGCCCGAGCCGATCTCGAAATTTCGCCAAGACGTTCCGCCGGGGCTTCTGGCCATCATCGACAAGATGATGGAAAAACAACTCGAAGACCGCTACCAACACCCAAACGAAGTGAGCGACGCGCTCGAACCTTGGTGCCAACACCCCGTCGACCCACCGAGCGAAGAAGAGATGCCCCGGTTGAGCCGGGCCGCCATCGGACCGAAGACCAATATGTCCACCCAAACCGCTGCGACTCGCCGAAGCTGGCAAGTTTCGGGATTTCCACAAACTCCCGATCCGGCCACTCAAGGGCCAGCCTCACCCGAACCGCCGACGCAGAGGTCGACGAACCCGAAAGCCACTCAAGAGGCCCCAATCTACCCGCAGACACCACCATCGCAGACACCTCCATCATCACCGGAAACTCAGAGAGCGTCGAACACTCCGCCCACCCAACAACGAGCGCCGGAACGTCATCGGACCGCTCCCAAGTTGCCGCCACTCCCGGGGGGAGCTTCACCAAACGCGCCTTCTTCCAAGGCTTCCCAGGGAAGACCCTCGTCGAAACCGCCTGCGAAAACTCCGAAGCTGCCTCCGTTACGAGGGCAAGCTTCCCATCCGGAAGATCCGGCGTACTCGGGCATGGGTGCCGGCTCACGCCACTCGCCTGACGACATGGACGATGAAATTCGGGCCATTGGCGATGAGAGCCCGAGTTCTCTCCGCCTCCGACCTGGTGGGCCGCCAGGCAACCTGGTTCTCTGGATATCGATCGCAGCCGGAGCCATCGTGTTTATCGTCACGGGCATCACGCTGTGGGCGCTGCTTTCGTGATCAGATGCCGCAGAAAACAAAACCCAAGCCGTTGGCCTGGGCGAGGCAATTGACCGGGCCGTCGGCCCTCAAAGGACTCAGTTCACCCTGCGCGAAGGGCCAAACGCCCGACCGTTCGAATAGCCCAGGCCGTTGGCCTGGGATGTGGGATTGCCTTTCGACCATCACCGACTTGCCTCTTTTACCTTTCCCCTTTCACCTTTCTCTCCCGAATCCGCCCCCGGAGCTGGTACAAGTCGATCAAAGCCCGATTCATCATTGTCTCTCCGGCTCCAACTTCCACGGGAGCCACTTGCATGTCGGCCCCGTAGCCGCCCTCCGCACAAGCCTGGATGGTCGGAAAATATTGCTGATAATCGTTGCAATATCCCAAGAAAAACAAGTGATCGAGGCGAGACCGTCGCTTGAGTGAGATGGCGTGCTCGCAGAAGAATTCGCCGGAGACGCCGACGAATCCGATTCTTCCGTCTAAAACGGCGGTCGTCATCTTGGGCCTGACTCCGGCTCGGTATTCCCGAGCGTAAAAAGCGACAAGCTCCGGGAAGAACGCCGCCGAAAAAATGGCCTGCACAAGAGGGTTGGACAGATCAAATCGCATCTTGAACTGAAAATCGCGTTCTCGCACTTTGAGGGTTGTCTTCTGGCCTGATTGGCATTTTACCTTCTTGCTCAGCTTCAAAACTTGCTGTCCGAGTAGCTTGCCGAAGGCATCCGGGCCGCGAGCCTTCCCAGGATTGGGAGAAAGATCACCAGCCGCCCCTTGGAGAAACAAACAGGGTGCTTTCGTCTCGCGCTCCACCAATTTCGCCAGGGCACCTGGATAATCCGCCGAGAACTTCCGCACCTTGGCCGGGTGCATCGTCGGGTGAGCCGCGAAGTTCACAAGATGCGCAAGAACCTTGCCTTTGGGAGTCTCGATCCGCATCACCAACAGCTCGTCGTCGACGGGAGGATTTTTCTTGCGGGAATGCCGATTTCGGTTGTACGGGACCTTTGTCGAAATTACTCCGTAGCGGGCTGGTCGGAGACGGCCCGCAGCCGTCACGATAGCGCCGACCAGCTTGGACTCCAACACCCGGACGTAAGGTTTTTTCCCTTTTGGCCAGTCATCGATTTCCAGAACAGGTCCGTGGTGAGTGTGAGAAGCCACCAAAAAGACGTGGTCCACCTTCGCCTTGGTTTGGATTTGCTTGCGAATGCGGGCGAACGAGTCTCTTGTCGGGGCTCGGCCCAGGTCCAGCGAGACAACGGCTACCCGAGTCTTGTCGACGTCTAGGACCACCACGCGAGCCATTAACGGATCGAGAACGCCGACACATGGGGCATCATGACGAGAACCGTAGCCCCACATCGGGTATCCCTTCGGGGGCGTGATGTCGGCCTCGGCCACCCCGGCTTGCAGTTCCCCTCCGGTTGCATTCCCGGACAGGATGCCACCAACGAGGAAGGCCAAGGCCGCCGGAAGCCACGACCACCGGTATTGCTTCGTCGAGTGTTCCATCTCCAATGACTCCGATCAGGATTCGATCTCGCGAAAGATATATTTTGTATTGACTTTGCCAGAATTTGCGTCAATCTGTAATAGCAAGATATTGTATCCCCACCTGATTGCTTCCCAATCGATATTCCTCCCCACCATCGGACCCGTTGAACGAGGTTTCCTCCATGCTCGATCTCTCTACTGGCAAGCAAGCAAACGATTGTCGCGGAGTTTCGCGGCGCGAGTTCCTCCGGGTCGGTGGACTTTCGGCCCTCGGATTGTCGTTACCGACATTCTTTTCGCTACAGGCCCAAGCCTCCAACGCCACGCCCACACGACGGGCTCCTGTGAACTGCATCCTCCTTTGGATGCGAGGCGGACCGAGCCACATCGACACGTTCGATCCGAAGCCCGGCGCACCCGCCGAAATTCGCGGCGAATTTGACACCATTCAGACGAAACTCACCGGAGTCCGCATCTCCGAACATTTGCCGCGGATTGCTCAACAACTCGACAAACTGAGCATCATCCGGGGTCACAACCCACAGAACGGAAGCCACGGCCGCGCCGATCACTTGATGATGTCCGGAAGACAGTTCAACGCGTCCATGACGTTCCCGTGTTTCGGGTCCGTCGTCGCCAAAGAACGCGGATATCGAGACGGAATGTTTCCCTTCGTCCAACTCGGGCGACAAGTGGATCGACGATTCGGCGGCGGAGTCGCTGGGTTCCTCGGTGACGAATATAACGCATTCGAGGTCCAGGAAGACCCGAATCGAGCGAATTTCCGCGTCCGTGATTTGAGCGTCCGCTCTCGGGACCGAAGCCGACTCGAACGACGACACGCCATTTTGAGCGAAATGGATCGGTACCAGAGGAGCGTCGAGGACACGAATTCCCCGGTCATGCAATCGCGAGATGTCTTTTACGAGCGAGCGTATAACCTGATTACTTCGCCGAATGCTCGTCGGGCGTTCGACCTTGAGCAAGAGCCGGATCGTGTTCGCGACATGTACGGACGAACCCAACTCGGCCAATCGTGCTTGCTGGCTCGGCGTTTGGTCGAAGCCGGTGTCCACTTCGTGACGGTCACCGATGGGGGATGGGACACACACCAAAATAACTTCCAGACGTTGCGAACTCGACGGCTCCCACCGCTGGATCAAGGATACTCGGCGCTGTTGGCGGACTTGCACGATCGAGGACTCCTGGAAAACACGCTCGTGGTCTGGTTCGGGGACTTCGGTCGTACGCCGGTGGTGAATCCTTCGGCCGGCCGAGATCACTGGGCAACTGCAGGTGTGGCCTGTCTTGGTGGTGGTGGCGTGAAAATGGGAGAAGTCGTTGGGGCCACGAGCGCCCGCGGCGAAGTCGTCGTGAACAACCCCGTCACGCCCCAAGACTTGGCCGCGACGATCTACCACACACTCGGCATCCCGCTGCACACTTGGTATCGGGCGCAAGACGGTCGACCCATCGAGTTGGTTCCGTCAGGCCGACCGGTCCGGCAGTTGGTGGGATAAGGTAAAGGCGCGATATCAATTCTCGAGTCCTTGTTGGACCTTTTTTCGGAGGGCAGGTTTGTAGCCTGTCCTTTCTTTTCGTACAACAGGCTTCTAGTCGGTTCAAGTCATTGGGACAAGTCGCAAGCCGGTCCAACAATCGCCTCATCGAGACTCGATTCCAAAACTGCCGAGTTAGTTCGTCGGTCTCCGCAGAATTTCGTTCGGGAGTCGCATCATGAATCGTTTCGCTGTGGTGTTCTGCTTCGCTGTGTGTTTGGCCAATCCCGGTAGTCCCGCGTTCGCCCAAACGCGAGGCGTCAATCCTCGATCTGTGATCCGGAGTTTCGACACCATCAAGCCAGCCGATTCGGAATTCCGCTGGAAGAAAATTCCGTGGATGACGGATCTGGAAAAAGCCATGGCGACAGCTGCCAAGGAGAAGCGGCCTCTGTTCTTGTGGGGTTCGGACGACAACCCGCTCGATCGGTGCTGAGGCTACGCGTACAGCCTCCGTGAGGGGCCTTTGTCGGATGCCCGCATCATCCAGTTGATCTCCAAAAACTTCGTTCCTGTTGCCGTCAACCTCTTCGAACTCCGCGAAGCGAAGACGTCCGCCGCAAAACTCTATCGTTCCATCCACAAGCAGAAGCCGCAGTATCAGGGCTACTGGATTGTGTCCCCGAAGAAAAAGGTGATTTTCGGGCAAGTCTCTTTCAAAAGCAAAGAAGAGAATTGGCCCGATGAGATGCTCACAAACTTGAGAGGCGTGTTGCGAAAACTCGATCCGTTACCGGCCAGAACGTCGAAGGAAAAGACCCCCTTTTCGTATCGCGGCAAGGGAGTGCAAAAGGACGGTTCGGTTCAATTTGCGAGTTACCTTCGCCTCGTGGTGGGCAAGGGAACTTTTTTGAACAAAGGAATCGTCGACAGCATCACCTTCACCAAGAAAGAGTTCGCTGCGTTCGCACCGCCGCGAGTTCGGGATGGATTACGTTGGCGTATTCCCGACGAAGTGTCTCGCAATTTTTCGCGGTGTCTTTCTCCCTTCAGCGACCTGGTGTCGATGCCGCTTCCGAAAGAAGTGAACCAGGTGAACTTGGTCGGAGAAATTCATTCCGTCAATGGAAACTTGGTCACGTTGACCTACACCGGCTACATCGGAGGAATCCATCGGCATCCGTCCGAGAAGAAAACGTGCCGCGGATATGCGACGATCGAAGGCGTGGCAACATACGACTCCAAGACCAAACAACTGTCGTCGATCAAGTTCGTATTCGATGGGAGCTTTCATAACTTCCAACCATACCATCGGCAAGCACGTCGATACTTTGCGGCTGTGGAATGGCATCGGAAATAAAGAACAAGAAACAAAAGGACAAAAGAAAACCACGGATGTCACGAATGCCACGGATTAAATCCACCCGCGGCATTCGTGGCATCCGTGGTTTTCTTTTGTCCTTCTTTCTTCCTTCGCACCTTCGCGCCTTCGCGTGAGGTTTTGTCTTTGTCTTTCTGTTCCCTATTCCCTACTCCCTGCTAGTGTCTTCAACACCCAACACCCAGCGTGATGAATTTGGTCGGCCCGACAATGTTCCAGGACCTCCTCGTCCTGGCACCCACTTTCTTCCAGAGCGTCGGCCAAAATCGGCATCTTTTCGAAAGCGTTGTTGGACAGGATCGACTCGGCGATGGATCGAACGACGCTTCCATCTCGCCCGAACTGCTGGAGTTTCGTTTCATCCGGAGTCCTCGCTTCCCCGGCGAATTCTCGGATCGTCGCGGGCGAATAGAAATCTCTCAGAATCTGAACTTGGGCCTCGCGCTCGGTCCGTCTGGTGGCGTTCGCGACCTCGGTAGCGTTGCTGTCGGTATTGCCGAAGATGGGATCTTCGGTCGATGCGATGTAATATTCGAGGGCTCCGCAACACCCCTCGGCGGTTTGCCAGGCCGAGTACCACAAGTTCCTGTTCGGGATGGTGGCGTGGTAGACCGCGTGGGCGAGCCGTTCTTCCACCTTGACGCGGTCTCGGGCCAGAACCCGCGCGGCCTCATAGTTTCGGTCTCGGATGGCTTCGGCCCATTTGCGGTCTGCTTCTTCCCACCGACTTTTACTTTCCGTGAGCACGTTCCTCATCCGTTCGCGGGCCAAGTCCATCGTCTCCAAATTGCTGTTCCCTTCGACGAACTGTTGCACGACGTTGAGCGCGTCGCGGGAGGTGTCGTCGAAGATGAGATGATCGAGGCGGCGGCAACACTCCAAATTGAAGTGGAACATTTCGACTTCCCCGACGTGGTCCGTGATGGACTTCAGCATCGGTCCGATCTGGTTACTCCGGAACCAACTACGATCCAGCATTGACGTCACCATTTGGAAAGAAGTAAATCGACCACCCAACATCCGCGGGCGTGGGGAAAAGTCGACCGACAATGTTCGAGAATCGCTTCGTCCTCGCACCCCGCTTCCTCAAGCGCGTCGGCCAGAATGGGCATCTCGGAGAAATCGTCGTCGTCGTAAATCCTTTGGGCAAGTTGCAGGACAATGCCGTTGTTGTGAGACAGCCAGCCCTGTTCGAGGATGGCCGGTTCGAAGGGGTTGCCGAAGATCTCCCGCATTTGATTGACGGCCAGGTCGTTCGGCACACGGCGAAACGTATACGCGGCAGCATTCCAGGGGTCGACGTAAGCCGACATCCGGGCAGCCTCGCGGGCCTGTTGCTGGTCGTTCCACACATACGCCGCCGAAGCCGCACGACCAGCCCGGATCAGTTGCTCCCGTGTCACCAGCCCATCGGCAAATTTCTCCGCGACGTCGATGGCCTGGCGACTTCGTCGGGACGTGAGCTTCGGTTCGTGGTGCTTGGCGACGGCCACGGCAAACAGCCGAAGTTTGCGTTCACTGACCCCGTGTTGCTTGGCCAACAGTTGGAATAAGTTCGATGCGTTGGTTGTTTGTTCCCACCTTGGGGCAGTCATTTCCAGACGTCCTCATTCAATATCCATTCCAGAACCCAGCAGCCGCGATAATGATTCTTCTTCTGGCGACAGTGTTCCAGAGTATATTCGTCCGAACAGCCCGCTTCTTCGAGCGCGTCGGCCAGAATTGGTAAATCGGAAAAATTCTCGTGTTGGTGAATCGTCCTGGCCAGCCGCACGAGCGTCCCTCCGTTCCATCGCCGGAGAGAGGAAATCCCAGGTGGTCGGTCCTTCGATCCCAGGATGTCCTCGATGATGGCGGTCGTCTCCAGATGGGCATACGGGCGAAGGGCGAGCACAAAAGGATCTTCGATGGCCTCGATGGCGGCGACCAGTTTCGGCCATTGCTCTTTGGGCGACTTCTGGACAAGCTCGTGGTAAATCACCTCCGCGCGTCTGGTCGCAGCGGTTCGGAAGCCGGCACGGACTGCCCGCAAGGCCGTCCAGGCAGCTTCTTGCTCGGCGCGAAGGGCCGTTGCCCGAGCCGCCTCGTCGCCGTCTGCTGGTCCGGACTGTCTCCGCCAGTCGTCCCACGCTCTCGCTTCCGCAAACGCTAACTCCGCGCGTGTGCACGCACCTTCGGCGAACTTTTCCGCCGTCGTGATGGCCGCAAGGCAATCCTTCCCCAGGATCAACGGCGATCCCCACCGCGCGAACGCACAGGCCAATAGGCGATATTGCTTGGGGCGTATTCCGTGAATTTGTCGTTGTCGCAAAACATCGTCCGAGTTCACGTACGGGATGGCCACCGGTAGGACGAACGACGTGTGCAGAGCAAACGATTCAAATATGGGAGTGATCGAAGAACCGAGCAGCGACCACGCTTGCTCCTGCGAATACCGAGACGGCATGTCTTCGGGCGCCACCGGGAGAATTCGATACCTTCGATGCGTTTCGTGGCACGTCGTCCGCGCGCCCACCGCCGAATCGGGATGTTCATGATAGTTTCCACAACCGTGTGGACATCGGAACCGGACCATGAGTAGCGCCTCGTCCTGGGGATTTTATGCCAGATCGTTACTCGTCTCGGATTCGCGGCGAAAGAACCGTTGTTGGTGTCGTTGTTTGTGGCTCGGAACCGACACCAACCAATTCGCCAAAACGATATTGCGTCATCCGCACATCACGACGACGATGAACCTCTCCGAGTTTCTCCGAGGTGGTCGGACGAATAAAGTAGTATCGCGTTTGGGAAAGCAACTTTCCCAGACCGACCAAACCACCACTTCGTTATCCGTACGTCCGACAATCTCGGAGACACGCGGAAAATCGATACGTTATATTCTAACCTGAAATCCTGCGAACCTTCATTCTCCCTTTTTTTCTTCGACCTGAATAACAAATCCATGAGCGAAGCACTTTTTCCCTACTACGAACGCGAATTGATCTTCATTCGGCAGATGGTTCAGGATTTTGCCAGGCAATACCCAGCCGCGGCGGGACGGCTGCTGCTGGAACAAAACCGGAGCGCCGACCCGCACATCGAAAGAATGATCGAGTCGTTCGCGTTGCTCACCGGTCGCATCCACCACAAGCTCGACGACGAGTTCCCCGAGCTGACCGACGCGATGCTCAACGTGTTGTATCCGCACTACCTCGCTCCGGTGCCGTCGATGGCCGTCGTGCAATTCGAATTGGACGAGGCCCGTGGCCAGCTTCCCGATGGTTTCGAGATCGCTCGTGGGAGTCGATTGCAAACCGCTGCGATCGACGGTCTCCAATGCAAATATAAGACGTGCTATCCCGTCACGCTTTGGCCGGTCCTTCTTCGTCAAGCGAGATTGCACGCCCCACCGTTTCCGGCCTACCTTCGAGTGCCTCCACGGACTGCCGCCGTCCTTCGCCTCCGATTCGAGTGCGTCGGTGGAATGAATCTGGCAGCCCTGAGCATGGAGACACTTCGGTTCCATCTTCGCGGCGATACGTATTTGATTCCCCACCTCTACGAGTTGATCTTCAACAACACCCAACAAGTCGCGTTCCGCGATGCGAGTACGGACTTGGCTCGCCCCGCCGTCGTGCTCTCCCCCGAGAAGTGTCTCTCGCAAGTCGGGTTCGAACGGGACGAGGGAATGTTGCCTTACCCAAAACGTTCGTTCATCGGCTATCGACTGCTCACGGAAATGTTCACGTTCCCGAGCAAGTTCTTGTTCTTCGATCTTGCAGGCTGGCAAGACGCCGCGAATGCCGCAATCACCGACCAAATCGAAGTGATTTTCTATCTCAATCGCTCAATAAAAAACCTGGAACAGAACGTCGACGAATCGATGTTCGTGCAAGGATGTACGCCCGTCGTGAACCTCTTCACGCAGACCGCCGAACCCATCGCCCTGACGCACACGAAACACGAATACCGCATAACTCCCAACGTTGCGTATCCATACGGGATGGAAGTCTACTCCATCGATTCGGTCACGGCGACGGACCCCAACACTGGCGAGAATACCGACTTTCAGCCCTTTTATTCGTTCCGACACGGCCAGTCCCCCGAGAACCAGACGGCCTTTTGGTACATGTCTCGTCGTCCGTCGATCGAAGAAGATGACCGCGGGACAGAAGTTTCATTGAGCCTCGTCGATCTGAAGTTTGATCCGTGCGTCCCATCGAACTCCACGTTAGTCGTGCGAACGACTTGCACGAACAGAGACCTTCCGGTGAAATTGCAACTGGCCGGTGAGGCTCTCGGGTTCGAACTCGAAGCCGCCGCCCCATTGACCGGGATTCGCACGATCCGGACTCCGACGGCTTCGCTTCGTCCGCCACCAAGACGCGGAGGAGCTTGGCGGTTGGTCTCGCACATGATGCTCAACCATCTCTCGTTGTCCGATCCGGTCGAAGGGCTTGAGGCCCTCCAGGAAATGTTTCGGCTCTACGATTTCTCCGACCCCGACGCGGGACAACAACAGATGGCTGCGATCAACCGCCAACTGATCGACGGCATCGTCTCGATGAGTACCCGTCGCGTCGTCGGTCGCACAGGTGGAGACACAGCCAGCGGGTTCGCGCGTGGGATCGAAGTAACTCTGGAATTCGACGAACAGAAATACATCGGGACAGGAGCATTCCTGTTCGCGTCGGTGCTCGAACGGTTCTTGGGCCTCTACGCATCGGTCAATTCATTTTGCCAGTTGGTCGGCAAGACATCACAAGGGGAAGGATACTTCAAGAAATGGCCACCGAGAGCCGGAGAACTCCAGTTTGTGTAATCGACCCGGCGTTAGCCCGGAAGATGCCTCGCCGCCGTCCGTTCGTCAAGCCGCCGCCGAAGACGGTCGCGACTCGGCTATTCGAAGAGGGATATTCGTTCACCTTCTTCCAGGCCGTGCGTGTGTTGGAACAGCTTCGGCAAAACCACGCCACCGTCGGAATTGACGGACCGCAGAACAACGAAACCGTCCATTTCTGCGCCTATCAATCGTTGAGCTTTCCGCCGAGCCAGATTTACACGCTCGACCCGCCGAAATTCGAAGACGAACCGGCGTCAATGGTCATTTCGTTTTTCGGATTGACCGGCCCAAGCGGAATTCTGCCGCGGCACTATACCGAACTTTTGATTCGACAATATCGCGATCGAAAAGGCCCGGAGCGCACTGCTCTTCGCGACTGGCTCGACCTCTTCAACCATCGGCTGATCTCGCTGTTTTACCGAGCGTGGACCAAGTACCGCTTTCACGCTCAGTACCACCGACAAGAATTTCTGCGCGACGACCCGGACACATTCACACAGGCATTCTTCTCGATGATCGGGATGGGAATGCGCCCCTTGCGGAATCGTCTCCGCGTTTCGTACTGGGACCCGACAGCCGAGAGGGCCTCGGCACGAAGCTATCGGATCGTGAGTCCCGGCGACACCCAAGCCCAAGCTCCGGAAAAGCCGATCTCGCCGGAACGCACTCTCGCCCAGATCCACGACTTGACTTTGATTTACTATGGCGGCTTGCTCAGCCAACGTCCCCGCAGCGCCGCCGCACTTCAGGCACTCGTAGAAGATTTTTTCGAAGTGCCCGTGGAAGTGAAACAATTCCAGGGCCAATGGCTCCAACTCGAGCCCGACAACTGGTCGTATCTGGGCGAAGCGGGGCTCAACAACCAACTCGGAACGACGACCGTCGTCGGTGAACGGGTGTGGGACGTGTTGGGACGAATCCGCTTGCAAATCGGCCCGCTCACTTACGCCCGCTTCCGAGAGTTCATCCCGGACAAGTCGCCAACGTCGTTGCGAAAAAAATTCTTTCTGTTAGTTCATCTCGTGCGATTGTTCGTTGGTCCGGAATTATCGTTCGTCGTCAAGAAGGTGTTGAAGGCCGACGAAATTACCGAGTGCGAATTGATCGACGTGGAAGGCGAGGTCGGTCCGTGTTTGGGATGGAACACGTGGCTCAAAAGTCAGGAAGCCGAATTCGATGCTGAGGACGCAGTGTTCGAGGGCGAAGAAGTTGTGTGGGTCAATCCGGAACAACGAGGCGGCGGAGTGATGGGACGGTTGAGTTAATGTAGCAGGCACAGTCCCTGTGCCGTTCGCTCGTTCGAGGGCTCGACGATGACGGAACAAGAATGGTTGGCAAGCACTTGGCCTCGCGAGATGTTGCGTTTAATTCTCAGTAGCATCAGAAAACATCTCCCCAAAAGCATGGCCAAGTGCGGTTCATCGGTCGCCCGAAAATTGCGTTTGTTTGCTGTGGCGTGTTGTCGTCGAATCTGGCCACTGCTCGATAGGAGCGCGAGAAAGGTTGTATTGCTCGCCGAGGCCCACGCTGATGGTTGGGCCACCAGTTCGCAATTGGAGGTCGCGGTGGAGGAGATGTCGAAGAGCGAGGAGAGATTGCGTTCGGAGTTTTTCAGCCGAGGGCATCCCTTGCTGCCTCGCGATTGGGAGATGACGTTGTTCCCAGGGGGTTGGCTCAATATCAACCCCGCGACGTGGAAGACAGAACTGGAGCAGTCCCTACGCTTGAGCGAAATCTGCCATCCCTACTCCCCTGACGAGTTACGGGAAATTTGCGTGGCCCTCAAACCATTCGAAGCAGCTGGAAATGCGGCGAGTTCCGATGCTCTCCAAGTTCTGAATCACGCCAGTTGGGGCGTGTGCGTGACACCTAACTCCGCCAGATGGGCACTCGGAACTCCCGGAGAAGACGCCACCGAATGGTTCCGAGAAAGGGAAGCTGAGTCTGCTGCCCAAGCTCATCTCATTCGTGACATCTTTGGGAATCCGTTCCAGCCCCGAAAAACCGAATCCGCATTCAAAACCACAATCGTCATGTCCATCGCAAGAACCAACTATACCAAACGTCAGTTCGATGTG
>CAYYUU010000050.1:14115-15034 GCA_964474955.1 uncultured Alcaligenaceae bacterium
AAAACGTAGACTCGGACGTGGACTCGATGCCTTGTTTGGCGACGACACCACGACCGCGGTTGCTACAAACGGCACGGAAGTCCCGATCGGCAATATCCAAGAGAATCCTTTCCAGCCCCGAAAAACCAATCCAGCATTCAAAACTTCAATCGTCATGTCGATCGCAAGAAGCATCTATTTCGAATGTCAATTCGATGTGATGCCGATTCTCGCCGATGCGCTGGAAGAAGCTGGATGCAACGATGATGAAATTCTGGAGCATTGCCGAAACGGTGGACCTCATACCTTAGGTTGTTGGGTCGTCGACAGCATTTTGCGAAGAAAGAAACGCCCTCCATCCGAAACCGAGTGAACCGAACACGCCGGGCAACTCGCGTTGGGACGGTCGGAGAAAGTTGCTTCTTGCGGAGCCGAAAAGATGTTTCCCTGAGTGACTTTTCGCGAGCAAAAAGCAACTTTCCAAATGCGACAGTTATTGATCCGAGCGCCCTGCGCACAAGAGTTTCCTTGTACCTCCCCACATCCAGTGGGACAATACTTCCCAGATTTTGTCCCACCGATTGTTCTTGCTTCACGAGGAATTCTCTCCATGCACACCAAACGCTTCCTTCTCTCCTCCCTCCTCTGTTTCGCGTTGGCGACGTTCGCGAATGCCGAACCTCTCGTCTACGAAGGAAAAAAAGGCCCCGGAACGGGCAGACACATCGTCTTCATCGCGAGCGACCACGAATATCGTTCGGAAGAAACGCTACCGGCACTCGCTCGCATTTTGGCCAAGCATCATGGGTTCAAATGCACCGTCTTGTTTGGCGTCAACAAGAAAGGCGAAATCCAACCGGGCGCTTCGAACATCCCCGGAATCGAAGCCCTCGATTCGGCGGACCTTTGTGTGATCTTCACGCGATTTCAAAACTGGCCC
>CAYYUU010000051.1:0-14922 GCA_964474955.1 uncultured Alcaligenaceae bacterium
CGAGCCGGGTTCTGTGACGTCGAGGTCGGGACAAGGCTTCGGGTTTCGTTGACAAAACAGCAAGAAGTCGAAGGCGTATTTTGTGGGGACGATGACCAAGTTGGCGTGGACAAAGCCAAGTGCCAGGCCGGGAGTTGGGCCGGTCAAAGTGCCCTCTCGGCAAGCGAGTCGGACTTCCTTTCCGTCGGCGTGTGTGAGTTCGTTGGTTTGCATGTTTTCTCAGTTCGAAATTCCGATCAAGTTGGCCATTCTTTCGAGAGGCTCAGCATATTCGGGAAACGATAATCCATCGACAGAGATATTCGGATACGCCAGCACGCCATCGACCTGCGGCCCGCCTTGCACCATCTTGGTGAGAATGTCCTCCTCGTGTTGTGGCGAATAGAACTCGGGTGGGACGGTCTTGGCTCGCAAATGCAAGACGCTACTCACCAAAGCGTACACTCCCCAGTTACTCAGTCCGGCCACGAGCAAGTAATCGGTTGCTATCCGGCAGGCGGTCTTTCCGCCGCCGTGGACGTTCCGACGAATCACCTCCCACGGAATCTTTCCCATTCCTAATTCGTTCCCGCCGTCGCCGATTCCGATGGTTGTGACGCGATCTTTGTGTTCTTCCAGGCTCTCGAAAAGGAGGTGAGCTGGACTGTGAAACTCGGTGATGTCGGTCCCGCGCATGGCGTGATATCGGTCCTGGTGTTTTTGCGGGACTTCATGAACAAAGGTCTGCTGCGTCTCGCCGAGTTCTTGCCCAATAGCTTGAGCCTGCAACGATTCGAGCGTATGACTCGGGCCCGGACGTTCGCTTGCGATGAGGTGCGTTAACTGGAACCGGTCTAGCGCGAACGGAAGCCAGCCGTTGGGGATGAAATCGTTCCAATGCTCGGCCTCCATCGGAAGAGTCATCAACGTGACCTGGTTTTCCAACCCGGCAGCCTGCACTCCGATTTCCATGGATGGTCGTGCGAAGGTATCTGTGAGCAACGCGACAGGAATCCCGATCGTAGTTAAGACTTTCGCCAGAAAGATCGCACCGAGCGGGCCATCGGTTTCCGGAGCTGGCGGATTAGCATGAGGAATCCAAAAGCCCGTCAGGATGGCAACGCGCGGGCCGGGGTTGTTGGCGATACTCACGGCCGCGGCGATGTAATCTTCCGGGCAGTGATTGAACAAGTTGTGTTGTGGATCTGTCGCAAGACCGCGTTGGCCCGCGTCGACTTGAACACATTCGCGAATCTGTTCGAGAATACTCTCCGTCATCGGCCCTTTCCTTTGAGAACGTAGGCGAACCGACCGAGCCATTTTTTCGGCAACTCGGCGGTGAGGGTAATCGGTTCGTATCGGATCGGATGCAGGAATGTCAAGGCTCGCGCGTGTAGCGCAATGGCATTCGGCAGGGTTCGCACCGAGCCATACTTCGCGTCCCCGTAAATGGGGTAGCCGTGGTGAGCGAGTTGGACTCGAAGTTGGTGGGTTCGGCCCGTTTGGGGTCGTAATTCGAGCCACGTCAGCCCTTTGTGTGTGCCCCGCTTGGTGAAGTGCAAGAGGGCGTGTTTGGCCTTCGGGGTGTCGGGCTCGACGACGTCGACGCGACCGGTTTCTTTGTTCTTGAAGAGCCAATCGTCGAGGCTTCCGGCGGTCGTCGTCTCGGACAATTCGCCTTCGACTACGGCCCAGTAAGTCTTTTCGATCGTGCCTTCGCGGAACTGTTCGGACAACCGCGATGCTCCCTTGCTCGTGCGTGCGAAAAGCAAGACACCCGAGACAAGCCGGTCCAACCGGTGGACGATTCCAAGGAAAACATCACCGGGCTTGTTGTATTTTTCTTTCAAATAGGCCTTCACGACGCGATCCATCGTCTCGACTTTTCCCTGGTAATGGGTCGACGGGAACCCCGCGGGTTTGGCAATGGCCAGACAATGATTGTCCTCGTAAAGAACCTCAAGAGGGGGTACAGTCATGGGAAAGTCCCGCAAAAGAAACTCGCTCCGTCAGGGAGACCGGTCGCACTCGTCTTATTCTAACTGGTTCTGCCTTCGCTCGCTGAAGTTTTCTCGGCTTGCATTTTGTGAAACTCAGTTCCGACTCCCTGAACTTGAACAATCACCCTGGAGACTCTCATATGAGGTTTACGTCGTTTTGGCATTTCGCATTTGTGGTCGGCGTCTTGTTGGTCCTTAGCGCTGGGGCGAACGCGCAGACCAAGGACAAGAAAGGGACGGGGAAATCGGATCCGTACAAGGCCCTGAAGGACCCCAATCCCGCCGTTCGGTACAGAGCCTTGTGTGTCCTTGAGAAGTTCGGCAAGTCGAGCAAGTTTGCGAGTCCCGTTGTCTTGAAGATGCTCACCGATCCCAACACCGGCGTGCGATTGAAGGCAGGAACCGTCCTCTGGATGACCGGGCAGGTGACTCCCCAAGAATTGTTCCCGATCTATATCGAAGCGACAAAACATAAACTCCCGGCGTTTCGTGCTCAGGCGGTCGTTGCGTTGCGAAAAATGGGGATCAAGGCCAAAGGCGCGATGGCCACGATTCGGAGACTACTCCGCGACGAAGATTTTAACGTCCGCTACCAAGCCGTCTTGACGGTCGCCGAGTTGGGGCCGCACGCCAAAAGTGCTGTCCCAGAATTGCTCGATGTGTTGAAGACGGACGAACTCGGCTTCCTGGAAGCCCACGTGACGTTCGCGCTCGGGAAGATCGGACTTCGCGCCGTCCCGCGATTGCGAAATGCACTGATGGACAAGAACGCCAAGGTCCGCCGAGGTGCGGCTTTCGCCTTGAGTTTGATGGGGACGAAGGCCTATCAAGCCGTCCCCCAATTGACGCAGGCTCTGAAAGATGAGTCGGCACTCGTGCGGGCCTATGCCGCGAAGGCATTGGGGGCGATCAAGATGTTCGCGTCCGATTCGGTCCCGGCCCTGAAGGCCAGTTTGAAGGACAAAGAGCCGTTGGTTCGCATCAACGCAGGAGTGGCGCTCTGGCAAGTCGGAGAACACAAAGATGGGATTCCTGTGATTGCTTCGCTCGTGACAAAAAGTAAAGAGCCGGAAATTCGGGAGAATGCTGCCGAGGCTCTCGGGGTGTTTGGGCAGGCTGCGAAGTCCGCGGTTCCTGAGTTGGTGCAAGGTCTGGACGACAACAAAGCGGTCGTCCGCGAAAGGTGTGTCGTCACTCTTGGTGGGATGGGTGACCCCGCCAAAAAACACATTGGGGCCATTCTGAAAAGCTATCAGGACAAGGATCTCGGCGTTGCCATGCAGGCGGCACTTGCCGTTTGGAAGTTGAGCGGAAAAATCGATGACGCGATGCGATCCGTCTTGAAGAAGGGGATCGCGGATGATTCCGACATCGTCCGACGAAACACTGCAAAGGTTATGGGCCAGATGGGACCGAAGGCCAAGGCCATTCTGCCGTTGCTTTCTTCTGCGATTCGCGATGAGAACGAAGAAGTGAAGCAGGCGGCTCGAGCTGCCGTGAAACGGATCGATCCGAAATTGGCCAAGCGGTTGCGATTTAAGTAGAAGCTGGCGCCCTTCGATTTCTCAGTGATGGTGAGGGGAAAAATGCGAGAACAAGTGATGGTGTGGTTACTGGCGATTGTCTCGCTCGGGGTCGTCTCGCAACCAAGTGGGGCAACACCGCCCCGAGATGGCGACGTCAAAGGAGTGAAACGATTGCGGCCGATTCCTCGCCATGTGTTGCCGGGTGCGGATGGATATCAAGTTTGGATCGCCCACTCTCCCAATGGAAAATCGATTTTAGTGTGCAGCCCTTACAACGGACACGTGTTCGTTTATGAAACGCTGACTTGGAAACTCCGGGCCAAATGGAATTTCCGTCCGCGGAAAATGGGTCCGCCGTACCCCGTGTTTGCCAGCGACAGTTGGCACCTCCGGGCGTTCGACCCTGTGCGGAAAAGGCCGACGAACCAGGTTGCGATTGTCGATGCTCCTGAACGATGGAAGACGCCGAGTTGGGTTGATCCGAAAACAATCCGGTTCGCCATGGATGCTGACAGAATTGCCGGTAAAGACTTCTTGGGTCGGTTGACTGTTTGGTCGGGACAATCGGTGGTCTTTCGCGTCCCGACGAAGTTTGTCCCAAAGAAGTTTGCTCTCTCTCCGAACGGCAAGTTTCTAGTTACGGTCGATCAAGACGGCAGTTGCCTTTTGTGGGATGTCGATTCCGAACGGGTGCTCCACACTCTTGGTGGGAAAATCCAGCCCTTCGCTGTCCTTCGGTTTGCTTGCGACTCCAGGGCGGTTGCGATCGAATGTGGCGAGAACCGTGTTCGGCTCTACTCGGTGAAGTCCGGTAAACGGAAGAGTGAACTGGCGACTCCCAAGCTCCGTTGGGGCGGTAACTTGTTCAATCTACTCTTCAGCCCGGGAGGGCGTTACGTGATTGGGTTGGTCGCAGTTCGTCGCCCAGGGTCAGGGATAAGTCGTCCTGTCCGTTATTTCGTCTGGGATCGATCAGGACGTGTCCTTGGATACTTCGAGGCGGGCACCGAGGTGGGCGGAGCACATCCCTTTCAACATGCCAGTTTTACTCGTGACGGGAAGCATCTGATAATCGGCGGATACGAAAGAGTCCAAGTGTACTCGACGGACTTTCTGGACAAGGCGGCGAAGAGCCGGTGAGAGGAAATGGGTTCAAGGCATCTCGGGAAGTTTGGGGAGTGTGAACTTGCGAGTCAAGTTTCGAAAATGGTTGTTCGCGATTGTATTTGTGGGAGCAGGATTCGTCCCGAGTTTCTTGGTTACACAGCTCGCCCACGGCCAACAGAAAATCAAGAAACTTAGCCCCGTGCTCGTGCGAGTGCTGAGAGGCCCTGAGCGTTACGGTACCTGGATCGCTGAATCTCCCAACGGCAAATCGATTCTGGCCTGTGGGCTTGGGGTACGTCACGTTTATGTTTGGGAAAGAATGACCTGGCAACTCCGTGCGAAATGGGAGTGCGGGGATCCGTTATGGATGGGTCCGCCGTACCCACATTTCGCGCGCGACAGTTGGCACTTGCGGATTCACAGTCCCAAAGAAAAAAATCCGGTGAAGCACATGGCGATGGGGCACGTGCCTCAACCGTGGAAGGTGGGAACGGATCTTTCCAAGATTCGATATGCTACGTTGAGTGATCGCACGGCAGTCTTGAACAATGGGCTTGAAGTTTGGAACGGTAACAAGAAAATCTTTCGCGTGGAGGATGGGGGCAGCCTTAATGAGTTTGCCGTTTCTCCCGATGGGAGGTTCGTGGCGACGGTGGACGAGGACGGCACTTTGCAAATCTGGGACGTGGATTCGAAGAAGCGAATGCACACCCTCGCGACCAAGCCCTGGAAATATCAACGAGTCCTGCAGTTTTCTCCGGACTCCAGGACGGTGGTGCTCACGCAGGACAGCACGTGCCTACGATTCTATTCGGTCCAAACCGGCAAACTGACCAAAGAGCTTTCGCTTCCGGATCTCGAAACTCCTGGTCCGAGTTTCGTTGGAGTGATTTTTTCTCCGGACGAAAAGTATCTGTTAGGGCAGGTGCTCATTCCCCTCCCAGGACAGGGAAAGAGTGAGCCAGTGCGTTACGTTGCCTGGGATGCAGCGGGCCGCGTCCTTGGTACTTTCGACATTGAAACACTCTCTATTTTGACACGACGGCAAGTCTGCTTCACCCGAGATGGACGATATCTCTTGGTGGGTGGGAATGGAATTGAGGTGTACTCGACGGAGTTTCTTCGGAAGGTCCGTTCCAAGAAATAGCGGTACCCGACCGTAGGACAGGGTTGTAACCTGTCCATTCTTTTTTGGCCAGGTTACAATCCTATCCCACGAAAACACATCCAATTGCCAGAGACCGAACCCGCCTTCCCCTTAGCCTTGACAACTTTGTGAATGTCGCGCATAAGCCCACCAAAGCGCTCTCCATTCAAGATTTGTTGAGGTGGTCTTATGCGTGTCGCACTCATGTTATTGCTCACGCTTCCGTGCTGCGGCTGCATTCAATTTCTGGTGTCGAGGGATAGCGACTCAGGAACATCTGGAGTGACGTGGTCAAGTTTCATGGCTCGTGCGCCGAAGATGAAGCTTGAGAGCTTGAACGAGGAAGACATGTTGATGGAGATGGTTCGGTATGTCAAGATTGGGATGCCCACCGAACAAGCGGAGCGGATCCTGCGGGCCAATGGGTTTGTCGACTCCTTCGAACCTGGGGGTTTCATCACGAGTAGATGGAGTGAGGAGTTCGAGGCTTTGGGTGTGAAGGAAGCGAAACTCGGAGTTCGGTCGAAGTTTACGCGAGGGTTGCAGGATCCCCCAGACGTACATCCTGTCATCGCATTTTTTCCGCGACCACGTGACACAGATTTGCAGCGAATTGAGTTGGAACTTTACGTGCTCGACGGCAAAATTGCGAATGTTCGCTTGCGATGTGATGGGGAAGAGCACAAACGTGACTCTTCAGCGGACAACGTAGGGGTCTGGTGGCCTCCGCGAAATCCATCTCAATCCGTTATAATCCAAGAATACGAACGAGCAATCAGTAGGTCTTCGGGACCGAGTCTTTCGCACAACGATTAACCTCCATGTCCACGCAATCCTGGGACGTCGTCGTCATTGGAGCCGGAGCGGCCGGCTTGATGGCGGCTTTGCGCGCTGCCGAACGCGGAAAGAAAACCCTCCTTCTGGAAAAGAATCGGAAGGCCGGCGTTAAAATTTTGATGTCCGGAGGGACGCGGTGTAACATCACACACGCCACCGATAACCAGGGGATCATGCAAGCGTACGGCAAAGCCCAAGGAAGATTTCTGAGAGCACCGCTGGCGAACTTCGGTGTGCAAGACACGCTCGATTTTTTTCATGGGGAAGGTGTCGCCACGAAAGTGGAAGAGACCGGAAAGGTCTTTCCGGTGAGCAACAAGGCGGCAGACGTGCTTGGAGCGTTGCTGCGTCGATTGGAAAGAAGTGGAGCGACGATTGCTTTGGAAGAGCCAGTCAACTTTATCGAGCGGGCCGGAACTGGTTTCGGCATTCGGACCGCACAACGCCAAATCCAAGCGGAGAAAATCATTCTCGCGACTGGCGGACAATCGTATCCGGGAAGTGGAACGACCGGCGACGGCTATCGGTTTCTCGAAAAATTTGGCCACTCGCTCGTGACGCCCCGCCCTGCCCTGGTCCCGATCACTGTTTCCCAAGACTGGGTCGCTTCGCTTCGCGGGATGACTATTCCCGAGACGATCGTTCGCTTGAAGGAAAACGACAAACGTCTCGATCAGAGGCGAGGTTCTTTGCTCTTCGCCCACTTCGGGCTCTCTGGACCTGTCATCCTCGACATCAGCCGTGAGGTGAGCGGACATCCGCACGCCGAGTCGCTACATCTCTACCTCGACTTGCTGCCCGGCCAAGACGAGCAGGCACTCTCGCAATTTCTCCAACACGCGACGACCAAGGCAGGCAAGAAACAACTCGCCACGATTCTCAGCGAACATCTCCCGCGACGGCTCTGTGAGGGCATCCTGAAACAAGCTCAACTCTCGCCGGATCGAACGTGCGCGGGACTGCGACGGATCGAACGGAATGCCATCGTCCAGAACATCAAGTCATTACAGTTGCCAGTGGCCGGTACGCTCGGATTCAAGAAAGCAGAAGTGACGGCAGGTGGAATTCCTCTCGGGGAGGTGAATCCCTAGACGATGGAATGTAAACTTGCGAAGAATTTGTTTATCGTGGGAGAAGTGCTCGACTTGGATGGGCCAATTGGCGGATTTAATTTTCAAGCGGCGTGGAGTACGGGTTGGTTGGCCGGAAGCTCGTTGTAGCCTCCGGCTTTCTCATTACGGGTGTTTGCCCGTCATCTTTAAAACGCGGTTCAGCACGTCTTGGGGTTGAAACGGCTTTTGGAGGAACCCTTCAATGGCCGCCCCCGAACATGCTGCGGGGACCTCGAGTTGAGCGTAGCCACTCATCATCAGGATAGGAATTCGAACACCTCGGGTGCTGAGAGTCTCGGCAACCTCCCATCCGTCGATGCGAGGCATCGTCAAGTCGAGTAGGATCCCGCTGATCTGGTTGCCCTGTTGTGCGATCACTTCCAGTGCCTCGGCTCCGTCGCAAGTCGGCAATACGTCGTACCCGGCTCGCGTGAGCATGCGAGTCAGGAGACTGCGTATGGAGTGTTCGTCATCGACGACGAGAATTTTTCCCTTCGCGACGGGAACGTCGCGCGGAGAGGATGTTTGGCTGGTTAGCTGTTGGTCGGGCTCCTCGAGAGACGGAAGGTAAATCCGAAATGTCGTTCCTTTTCCCACCTCCGAGTCGATGTGAAGAGTGCCCTTGTGGCCTCGGACGATCCCAAGAACCGCTGCGAGGCCGAGTCCCCGTCCGGTAAACTTTGTGGTGAAGAACGGATCGAATACTTTGGCGAGGACCTCTTGGCTCATCCCGCATCCAGTGTCAGCGACTTGAAGATACGCGTACTGTCCGGCGGGGAGATCGGTTTGCAGAAACGGGGACCAAAGGGTTTTGGTGTCCATTTCTGTGATCCCGGTCGCGATTCGGATGACTCCTTCCTTGCCATCCAAGGCCTCCGAAGCGTTGGTAATCAGGTTCATCACGACTTGACGGATCTGGGAGACGTCGGCCTCGATCAGCGCAGGCTCCAGGGCCAACTCGAAGGTCGACTTCTTGGAGACAACGGCCAGTAACAACTGGGCCAGGTCCCGGACGATGGTGTCGAGGGAGATGATCTGAATGTCGAACTTCCCTCGACCCGAATACGCGAGCATCTGTTTAGTCAATTCGGCAGCGTGTAGGGTGGCGTTCTTGATTTCTTTCAGAAACGGACTGACCTGCAAGGCATCGGCCGGCAATTCGAGTTCGGCCAGTTCGCTATAGCCGAGGATCGAGGTCAAGAGGTTGTTGAAGTCGTGGGCAATCCCACCAGCCAGGATTCCCAGGCTCTCGAGCTTTTGGGCGTGGCGCATTTGTTCTTCGAGCTTGCGCTGCTCGTGTTCGGCTTGCTTTCGCTCGGTCACGTCCTGCATCAAGGCGACAACCCCGCGCATCCCAGTTGGCGTGAAAGTGTCGGCGTCGGACTCGCCAGTAGAAGGCGAGTCAGCGGGGTTCGGGGACCGGTTTGGGATTCTTTCCATTTCGACCGCGGAGGTCGAAATGGAAAGCGTTCGGCGCTGCCCATCTTTCCTGCGAATTTCCCATTCTTCGGCGAGGAGGTCTTCACCTTCGTGCATTTTGGAAATGCGTACGGCGGCGAGCTTGCGTACTTGCGGGTCGTCGTAGAGCGCTTGATACCATCCAAGCTGGTTGATTTCCTCGATGGTGTAGCCTGTAATTTCGGTCATCCGGTCGTTCCAAATGGTGAACGCCAGGAACGGGAAAGTTGGGATCGGAAAGCACACGCAAATGCCCTCCGCGGCGGTCCGGATGATGGTCTCCCGGAAGGCACCAATTCGCCGGAGCGAATGTTCGGTGGCAATGCGTTCGGTGATGTTTCGCACGACGACCTGGATCGCTTCGGCGCCCTGGAAGTGGCACGGGCCAGCTCGCGATTCGAGGACCCGCCATTGGCCATCTCGGTGCTGGACGCGGAATTGTTCGAGGGGAACGGACTGACCCGTTTCGAACACCCTGGCCAGGCGTTCGCGGCTTTTCCCCACGTCGTCGGGGTGGAGGAGTTTCAGCAGCGATTGGCCGATCAACTCGCTGGGTGAGTCGAACCCAACGACCTGGGCCCCAGCGGTGTTAACATACATCACCTTTCCGTCCTGGATGATGGCAATCGGTTCTGGGCAGAGTTCGACGACCGACCGATATCGCTCTTCGCTTTCTTGAACGCGCCGTTGGAACTGTTCGACTTCGGTGACGTCTTCGAACGACGCGATGACTCCGAGCATCTCGCCATTCGAACCGAGCAGCGGAGCGAAGTTGGCTTCCACGAGGATCCGAGATTGGTCTGGCCGTTCCATCCAAATTTTGAGTTTTTCGGTGGCGACCTCTGTTTCCAGGACTTCGGTGACCGGAGATTTAGAGCGGGGAATGAGCCGCCCCGACAGATCGTAGAGGGCGACCGCTCCGCAGTTGATTTCGTTGGGATCTCCCCGGATGGGTTCTCGTTGCCAAAGTTCGGCGGCCCTGGAGTTGTATTCCTGAATAATCGCGTCGTTGTCGCACACGAAGACGGCGGATGGGATCGCCTGGAAAAGGCCGGTATACCGAGCCTCCCTTTCGCGGAGGGCTTCTTCGCTGTGTTTGCGTTCGGTGACGTCCTGGGTGATCCCGATGATCTGGCGCACGGTCCCGTCAGGGTCTCGGGTGAAGACGGCATTGTGGGCCTCGAACCACCGCCAGGTCCCAGCGGCGCTTTTCATCCGAAAATGGGTTTCCAGGATGTCGTCATCGGCGGCAGTGTTCCACCTCGCCAGGAGGCTCGACATTCGGGCTAGATCGTCGGGATGCAGCACTGCTGAGTACAAATCCTCCCCCATCCGTTGAAGTTGTTCGAGCGAGTATCCCAGTTCGTCGAAGATCTTGTTGTTGGTCCAGATGGGGCGGCGGTCGACCAGATCGAAGACGTACATCGCGTGGGGCGACGCTTCGGTGATTGTTTCGATGAAATGTGTTTTGCGACGAAGGGCTTCCAGGGCCGTGGCCCGCTCGATCTCCGTTCCCGTGCGGACGGCGGCCAGGGACAGGAGAGTCTTGGCGTGATCCGGATGCGGTATATCTTCCTGGTGCAACAGGGCGATGAGTCCCAATGGATTTCCGGTACTTCCAAAGAGAGGGACGGCCATGTAACTGTGGATGTCCCATTTTGGAAAGAGGGTTCGCTTGGAGAACTGTTCGCCGACTCCCTGAGAGACCTGGGGCAGCTGGTTTTCGATCACTGGCCCACACGGATTCCCTTCGACTTTGTAGGAAAAATTCTCGATCAATTTTCCACATGCAACCGCGGCGAGCGTTGTGGCAGTGGAAGGGTCGGTGGGCTCGAGTCGAGCAATGAAGGCGATGTCGACGCCAGCGGCACTCGCGAGTCTTTGAACGAGCGTCCGGAAAAAGTTGGTGCCCGTAGCTGGCGAGGTCGTTTCGATGACCTCACGATACTTTCGCTCTTTTTCGAGGAGACTTTCTTCGGCTTGTTTTTGCTGTGTGATGTCGACCAGGTAGTTTATGGCTCCGAGAAGTTCCCCGGAGTCGGAATGAAAGGGGACGGCGTGGGCCAAAACAATTCGAAAGTCTCCTTGGGGGCGTTCGATACGAATTTCTTGACCCGTAAACTCCTTTCCGGATTGCAAAGCGAGGGCCATCCAGCATTGGTCATGATCGATGGGTCGCCCGTCTGCCGAGTACAAACGAAAGGAACCACAGTAGCGGTGTTCGGGATCATGTAATTTGGGAGCACGTCCCCAAATGCCTTGGGCAACTTCGTTGTAGCCTGTGATCAGACCCTCGGCGTCACAAGTGTAGGCGGCGATCGGGAGATGTCGAATCAAGAATTCTGGAGCAAACGCGCTGCCCGGACGGATTGATGGGTCTTGCGGATTGTTTTGAGAACCTTCAGTTGACCCGAACATGACAACTCCTTCGCGTATGACGAAATACGCTCAAGTGGGGTCCCGCACGATCGGCCAAGAATATGAGGGCGAAGGGAAAACTTACCTCCGAGTGCCTAGACAAGTTCGGTCTCAAAAAGGACGAGAGGCTGTTCGTGAAACGTTACGGACGCGAAGAGAACTTCCGTTTTTGGCCCGTAGGACAGGTTTGGAACCTGTCCAAAAATAGAACGGACTGGTTTCAAACCTGTCCTACGGAAAATTACAAACTCAGTGGCGTTCCACAGCGGTTTATGCTGTGTAACACCTCAATTGGGAGTTCGAATCTAAACCACCACTCCGTCCCTATTCCTTATCCAACCCCAACGACTTCACGAACGGGAGTTGGTTCTGGTGCTGGCTCGTACTTGATTCGGGAATGGAAGATCGCGGTCAAGCTTCGACAGAGACTTGCTTCGATTTGGTGAAGCTCGGAAAGAGTTATACTACTTTCTTCGAACTGACTGTCAACCAATCGCTTCATCATCAAATCCCGAATGAGTTTGCGCAGTCTCGTGGGCGTGGGATCGGTTAGGCATCGACTGGCACTCTCGACGGCGTCGGCGAGCATCACGACCGCGCTCTCACGAGTCTGCGGTTTCGGACCGGGATAGCGAAACGTCGATTCGAGTTCTCCACCGGTGTGAGAACTACAATACCCGTTCTCGGTCTGCAGCCGCAGGGCCTCTCGATAAAAGTATTCGACCAACGTCGTGCCGTGGTGTTGTTCGATGAAATCGATGATGGGTTGTGGGAGTTGATACTGTCTTGCCAGGGCTGCCCCGTCCTTCACGTGTCCAATGATGATGAGGGTGCTCAAGGCCGGTTCGAGGGCATCGTGGAAGTTGTGCCCATTTTGGTTTTCGATGAAATATTGCGGCTTGAGCATTTTTCCGACGTCGTGGAAAAGTGCACCGACCCGCGTCAATAAAGCATTCGCTCCGATGGCTTCGGCAGCCGCTTCGGCCACCGTTGCGACCTGGAGGCTATGCGTGTGCGTACCCGGTGCTCGTCGCATCAACTCTTGCAAGAGGGGATGAGAGCCGCTCGCCAATTCGACCAAGCTGATGTCCGTGACGACGCCGAAGAGCCGTTCCACGAACGGGAGTACGCCCGTCAATAAGAACCCAGCCAAGGCCCCCCAAACGAGCCGACGCGTCGCGTCGGCCAACATGAAATTCCAAGTTTGGCCCAGTAAGACCCCGCTCGCTAACGTCATCAAGAAGTACGCCAAGCCACCAGCGAATGCGACTTTCACAAGTTGCATCCGAGTCCGCACGCTTCGCAGAAGAAGCACGGTGACTGTGATTCCGGTCATCAACACGAGGCAATGATGGAATCCGGTCCCAAGCGCGACGAGCAGAGCCACGACGAGAGCTCCCGCGGCGACCAGGCCAAAGTGAGCATCATACGCGAGCGTGAACACCATGGCCACGAACGTGAGAGGTAGACACGCCGCGTACCACGGCCCTTCCGAGGTCACCAACGCCGTCACGAAACCAAATCCAAAAACTCCGCACACGCCCAAGATGCGTGCCAGGCTCTCTCGCAACTCTGGTCGGAATCGAGCAACATAGCCCCCTAGTAACACTGCAATCAAGGAGAAAGAGAACGCGATCCCGAACAACCTGGCAAGATGATCGCCGACAGTCATGGTTTGGAGAGCGTCGTAATATTGGGATTTCAATCGCGTGAGTGTTTTTTCGTCGATGCGACGAGGGGTCGTGGGAGAAGAGGGTGTCCGGACCGGAGCAGGTCGGGGACTGGCTCGGGCGGGAAGATTTTCCTTTTTCTTCGGATCGATCGTCACGGCAACGGCAGGAGGCAAAGCCTCGCGAATGGTGGGACCTTGTTGGTCCTTGTTGGGCGTGTCCTCATCCACCTGGACCCGGACAAGGAGACTCGGGTGGTAGGTCTGGCCAAGCCGGTAAGGAAAAGGCGGCCCCCAAAGAAACACGAGGGCACTCAGCAGCAGGACCGTGAAGAGGACGGTGGTAATCTTCCAGACGAACGTCCGATTCGCAAACCTTCGCCAAGGAGGTTCATATCCTTGAGTCGCGCGAACCTGATCGTTCCAACGGTCGAGACGGTTGCGTTTTTTCATTGGTCCGAACATTTGTTGTCGTTTTCGCTCCAACGAGCCCGCGAAAAAATGGGGGGGCGGAAATCGACTCAAGTCTGCTCCGATTCACCGCGGGAAGTTTACCCGAGTTCCCCTGATCTCGAAGGGGAATGCAACATTCGTTGTTGTCCGGCTACTGTTCTTTGTTGGTAGGACGGGTTTGTAACCTGTCCGTGTATTTCTTGGACAGGTTACAAACCTATCCTACGGTCCTAAAAGACGAACACCCAGGTTTTCTCCGAGTCTGAGCTGAGCTAGCCGCCAGTCGGAAAGACCTGGGAGGGGAGAAACTTCGTTAGTTTTGGTGGACGGTCGTGGTCTATGCTCGTGGGATCCTTCCTCCGGCCTGCCCAGGCGTTGATCAGCGGCGCAATATTGAGGGTTATTGTTCTTCGGTTTCCTCGTAGGCACGGACGATGCGTTGGACCAAGGGGTGACGAACGATGTCTCGCTCGTTCAAGTATACGACAGAAATTCCTTCGACGGTTTTCAACCGTTCGACGGCATCAAGGAGGCCACTGCGAGTCTGGCGTGGGAGGTCAACCTGGGTGACGTCTCCTGTGATAATGATTTTGGAATTATTCCCCATCCTTGTCAAAAACATTTTCATTTGGGAGATTGTCGCATTCTGGCCTTCGTCCAGAATAATTAGGGAATTGTTCAGTGTCCGACCTCGCATGTACGCCAATGGCAAGATCTCAATGATGTCATTCTCAACGTAGCGTTTGAGTTGATCTGGCTCCAGAAAATCTGCCAAGGAATCCAAAAGAGGGCGAAGGTAGGGGTTGATCTTGGCAGCCATATCCCCTGGTAAATACCCTAATCGCTCGCCTGCTTCTACTGCTGGACGTACAAGCACAATCCGTCGAATCAATTTTTGCCGCAGCAAACTAACGGCCATGGCGACTGCCAAATATGTCTTCCCTGAGCCTGCCGGCCCAATGCAAAGAACCAAATCATGCGCTTGCAAAGCCTTGATATAGTGTGCCTGACCGTCGGTTCGTGGCCGGCAGAATTTTCCCCCATCCATCACCGTGAGCGGAGAGGTATTTCGCTGAGAGTCTCCTTGCGAAGTCTGGTTCCCACTTCCACTTAACACGCTGCGGACATCTTCCACTCCAAGACTACTCTGACGGGAGAGAATCTGTCTTAGTTTTTGTATGGTGTCCGATGCCAGTTCGACATCTTCTGGTACCCC
>CAYYUU010000052.1:0-14919 GCA_964474955.1 uncultured Alcaligenaceae bacterium
GCCCACCCCGCGGCCGACGCGGGGGGCTGCGGGACCGAGGCCGAGATTACGACGACCCTTACTACGACGATCCTTACTACGACGACCCGTATCCACGCCGGGAGCGGAGACGGCGGCGACGAGAAGCCGACGATTCGTCCGCCTGGCAAACGGTCCATTCGGGGCTGATCATTGGCATCTGCGGCACGGTTCCGATGGGAGTTATTTTGTTCATCTTGCTGCTGGTGTCGATATTTTCCCTCTCGGGCAACGACATCTTTCCGGCGACGATCGAGTGGGTCATCTACGGCACGTGCGGGAGTTTTTGCGCGGGCATCCTGAGCCTGATCGTCATGTTCATCGGGCGTTGTTTGTGGTGTTCGGTGCCCAAAGACACCCAGGTGCACGCTTTTGGGATTGCCTCGATGATCTTCTTCCTGATCCCCGTTTTGCCATTGCACTTCATTTTCTTCGGCATGTTCGTGAAAAAGATCGGCGAGTACCTACACGATTATCGATTGGCCCAGCAAGCCTACGTTTTTGCATTGGTGAGCTGTTTCGTATTCGGCGGCGGGTTCATCCTGATGGTGGTCCTTGGCATTTGGAGCCAGCAACAAGGAGCACTGTTTGAGTTTTCCGAAACGGTCGGAAGATCGATATGGATCGGCATCGTCGGCAGTTTCCTGGGGCTTTTGATCTGGCAACTCGTCCTCTCTTGGTGGACGTCGCGTGTGGTCAGCCAAGCGACGGCTTCTCCCCAAGTCCTGCCTCGGGAGATTTATTAGTTCGAGGAACGCGAACGTTCTCGTCGTTCGTTTTTTGTCTTTGTCGTAGGCATACGCGCGCCGCGTGTACCAGTAAACTCGGCCAACACAAAGTACACGCGGCCCGCGTGTTGAATTTTGTCGACCAAAACCGGCTCTTCCACAAGCGCAAGCGAAGGCCAAAGAAAGATCCTTCGCTTGCGCTTCAGGCTTGTTCCAAATCCGGACATGACCGATTTTCGCCGTCAAAACTCATGACCTCCGGAACGGACAAGCACATGTTTTTCGTTCCGAGTATGACCCTTCCCACACGCCCTGCAACAGCTTCCAAGGTACTTGATCATGTCTGATCAGTCCGTGACACATTTTTATTTGGGAACGTGTCCGCCGAGCGAAGAGCTTCAGGCGATTTATCTTGGCCTTGTTCCAGCTCTCGATGCCGAGCAAATCGAAGCACACATTGTCCATTGTCCCGATTGTCAGGAACGGATGGACGAAGTCTGTCGGCTCGGGGCTAACGCGGAAGATTTGCTCGAAAGCGAAGGGGAAGATTCTTCGCTGCCCAAGTTGCCGCACTACGAGATGATTGAACGGATCGGGCGAGGCGGAATGGGCGTCGTTTACAAGGCACGCGACGAACGACTCGACCGGACCGTGGCCATCAAAATGATCTTGTTCGGGTTGCAACCCGACGACCAAACGATGGCCCGTTTCGAGACCGAAGCGCATGCCGTTGCCCGATTGTCGCACCCGAACATTTTGGCCGTCCACGAACTCGGCAGACATCATGGCATCCCATATCTCGTCCTCGAATACATCGACGGCGCGAACCTCGCCGAGACCCTCAGGCAGCGAAAAGTCCTGCCCTGGAAAGAAGCATCTGAACTGACGCGAACGCTCGCGAAGGCCATCCACGAAGCGCACGAGGAAGGCGTCATTCATCGCGATCTCAAGCCCGGAAACGTGTTGATGACACGCGATAATGTACCGAAGGTGTGCGACTTCGGGCTCGCCAAACTCGTCGACACCGACGCGCCACTGACTCGCACGGCGGACGTCTTCGGGACTCCAAGTTACATGGCACCCGAGCAAATCCGCTCGTCCAGAAAAGTCGGTCCCGCGGCGGACGTGTACGCGCTCGGCGCGATGCTTTACGAAATGCTTGTGGGACGCCCGCCTTTTCAAGGAGCCACGCCGCTCGAAATTTTCGATCAAGTGACGAAGCTAGATCCGGTCTCGCCAAAACAACTCGTGCCCGAGGTTCCTCGTGACTTGGAGACGATTTGTTTGCAGTGCTTGGAGAAGGACCCAAAACGGCGCTACGACTCGGCCGAGGAACTGGCCGACGATCTGACCCGATTTCTCAACCACGAACCAATCAAGGCGCGACCGATCAGTTTTTTCGGGAAGGCCGCCAAATGGACGAAGCGACGACCCGCGACAGCGGCTCTCGTGGGCGTGAGTGTTCTGGCGTTCTTGATTCTGTCGATCGGCGGGTGGGCCGGAAACGGATTTCTCAGCGCTGCGCTGGCCGAGACAAAAAAGGCCAACGAGAAAGCCGAGCGAGAAAAAACGGTAGCTCTCCAGGCTCAAGCGAAAGCCGAGAAGGCCGACGACGAAAAGCGAATCCAACTCGCCAAGACAGAAACGGCACTCGGCGACAATGCTCGACAACGCGGGTTCTACAAGAAAGCGATCGATCATTGGGAGAAGGCAATCGGATATTGGAAGCAAGACTCCGACAAAGCCCACCAGCAAGAAGTGCCGTTGCGATTGAAACAGATACGGGCCCATGGCTCGCTTTCGCTCTTGCCCGAGGCAAAAAAACTCCTGGCCAAAATCACCAAACATCCGAACATCAAAGACCACCAAGCCGAAGTACTCCTGATTCGAGCGGAAGTTGCGTTAGACACAACTCCTGAACAATCGGAGAAATTGTTCCGGCAAGCCATCGAAGCGGGATTGTCCAAAGCCGACGAAGGGTTCGCTCGTGGTTGTGTGGCCGAGAGCACGGTGGAGGCCATTCGGCACTTCCGCACGGCGCTGGAACACGACAAGTCACATTACACGGCTCGGGTTTATCTTGGGCTTGATTTGCTGTTCCTTGGCCGAGTCGAAGAAGCCCAGAAGGTCGCGCTGACGTCCAAAGCCATTTTCCCCAAAGACCGAAATTTCCAAATCTTGATAGCCATGACCTATGCCCTCCAACGGAAGGCGAAGGAACTCGAACAGGAAATGCAAACGCTCAGACCTGGACTCCCCAAAAACCAACGAGCAGTCGTTGACCAGGCTATCGAGTTGATGTTCATGCTGGCGAACTTGGATCACACTGCTCCCGACAAACTCATGCCCAAATTTGCTCAGATGGCCAAGGGCCAGAAGTTCGGCGCCATTTTTGGTCTGATGAATCAAGCCGCTGCCAGGCCCGGGCAGAACGCTCCGAAGATGCTCAGGCTTCCACCTTCGATCGGGAAAATTATGAATAGGATCGTCGGGAATGCCAAATTGATGGTTTTCGGAACCGTCCCTCCCAAAGCTGTGGCTGAATTCGAAAAAGCCGTCGAGCAACATCCCGAAGCGAGTCTCTGTTACGCGTTCGGCAAGGTGTTGGAAATGGCGGGGCAGACTCAACGAGCCGAAGCAGCCTACCTCAAAGCTTGCGAGCTACGGTCCGTCGCGAACATCAAGAAGATGGCGTTGCTCGACGCGATTCGTTTAGAGATCGACGAACTCCTCCTCCACAACACGTTGGAGGCAAAGCTGCGGGCCGAAACCAATCTCCGCAAGTTGCTTAAACTCGGGCCACTTTCTCGAGACCAAGCTCGGAACATGATCGAAAAGGCGATGTTACTCGGTCCCGAGTGGATTGATCACCTCGTATCCAGACTGGACGCCAAGTTGCAAAAGGACCTCTCGATCATGGAGGCCAAGATGACCGGCTTTCTCGGAACACATCGTTGGTCGTCCGCATTACAAGTCGCCGACACAATCTTGAAGAAGTATCCGACACATAACAAAGCTACGCGAGCACGGGCAAAAGCACTCGAAGAGATAAAACTCTTGGCTGCCGTCGCTCCCTATCTCGATCCCACTCCGGAAGCCGCCGAAGACTTTGCGAAGTTAGGCGCGGCCTATGTCGAACAGAATGCATATCCCGAAGCCTATCGACCGTTACGAAAGGCGATAGCCCTGAAGACCAAGGATGCCGAGGCGTATGATTCGTTGGCTCGTATATATGTAAAATATAACAATCAAAAAGACGCGATTAGAGCTTGGAAACGAGCCATCGAACTTGCGCCGAAGAATCCTCTTTATTATGATCACCTCAGCCGTATGTATCGATTGGACGGGAAAGTCGAAGCGGCCTTCGAAGTATCGCGCAAAGCCTATCATCTGGCTCCCAAAGATATGCGGTTCAATATTAACTTGGGTATGGTTCACGCCATGAGGGGTGAACACGAAAAGGCCATTGAACTCTGTGAAAAGGCCGTTGCTCTTGCGCCAGAGAACGGAAGCGTTTATGGAATGCTCGGCGTGGTTTTGGTCAACATTGGTGAATTTGAGAAGGCCCTACAACTCTTCCAAAAGAGCGTGGCCATGCTTCCTCGAACGAATCGATTGCAGGGCCAGTATTCGCAGATGATCGGGATGTGTAAGCGCTGGCAAGCACAAGACAAACGTTTGCGTGAGATCCTCGACAAGAAAGCGAAACCCAAGGATAACAACGAACTATTGTCATTGGCCGAATTCTGTCAACGACACAAGCGGTATTATGCGAGTTCCACAGAGTTCTACGCAAAGGCCTTCGTGAAACTCAACAAGGTGAGCAAGAGCCAATATGAATCCGCTGCGAATGCGGCAATCTGGGCCGCCGCAGGAAAGGCCAAAGATACACCGCACCTCACTGCCAAACAACGCGAGCAATTTCACCAGCAAGCTCACACGTGGTTGCGAAAAGAACTCAAGAGTTGGCGAGACTTCCTCAAGAGCAGTAATCAAATGGCCGTTGGTGTCGAGAGAGAAATGGCGCGGCGGCAAGAAGATATCCGCTTCGCAAGTGTGCGAGAAAACGAGGCGCTCGCAAAACTATCGAAACAGGAACGCGCACTTTGGACACAATATTGGGTTGACGTTGCAGCCCTTCACAAGGCCGCGAAGGCAACCTACAAAGAAACAGACTATAGCGATACATTGACCGTGGCGAATCGAGAGAAAACATATAACATCGCAATGAAGGCGGGCAATTTCTATTACATCAGAGTGAAAAGTTATGAGTTTCTCTCTCACGTCAGCATCGCAGACGCAACAGGCAACATTCTCCAACGGAACCACAGTGCGAGGTTCTTTCGAAACCGGACTTCGAGTATCCGATTTACACCAAAGCAAGATGGGATCTATCGCATCACGGCGAGTTGTTTCTTACATCACAAGGTAGGAAATTATGAATTATCAATTCGGGAATATGTGAAATAGAAAACAGGGAATAGAAAGACAGATTTTCACGCGAAGGCGCGAAGATGCGAAGGAAGAAAGAGCCAGAAAAAAGAACCACGGATATTGCGGATATTGCTGCTATTGAGACCAGTGGAAGTAACGTCACACATTCTTCTTGAGACGTTGTCCCAAGCTCTCAAATCGTCGTCCTTTCAGGACTCCGGACAAAGTCCCGAAGGGACGAACATCTGATAGCTTGGGACAACGTCCCAAGAACCAGATGTGACATTGGCCATACTGACATCAATACCGCAGATTTATTTATCCGTGTTTATCTGTGCGATCCGTGGTTATTGTTTCTGGCTCTTTCTTCCTTCGCATCTTCGCGCGATTTCGCGTGAAAATCTGTCTTTCTATTCCCTGTTTCCTATTCCCTATTTCATTTTCTCAGTCACCAGTGTCTTGGCTTTCTCAAGAGCTTCGGGCAGTTTCTCCGGATCTTTTCCACCAGCTTGGGCGAGATGCGGAGGACCTCCACCGCCACCGCCAACGACCTTGGCGATTTCTTTGACGATGTCGCCGGCTTTGATGCCTTTGGCGATGAGATCCTTGGAAACCGAAGCGATGAGGTTCGCTTTGTCCTCGTCTTTCCAGCCGACAACGATAACGGCGCTGTCGGCCTTTTGCTTCATCCGATCGATTTGATTTCGCAGTTGCTCGACCGGGCCGGAGGGCATTTCGCCAATGATGATTTTCGCGCCGTTGCTTTCGATGGCGCTCTCCAACAGTTTGTCGGCGGCTCCTTGCAGATCGATCGCTGCGCCCTTCTTGAGTTGGGTTTGCAGCTTTTTGATTTCGTCTTGCAAAGCCTCGACGCGAGCCGGAATGTCTTCGGCCTTACAGTTCATGCGTGCGGTCAACTCGTCAACGACGCTCGACATCTGTTGCACGGCCTGGACGGCTGCGCGCCCCGTCACGGCTGTGACTCGGCGAACGCCCTTAGCGACGGACTCTTGCGAGACGATCTTGAAAAAGCCCGCTTGCCCCGTGTGTTGGAGATGTGTCCCGCCGCAAAATTCGACGGAGTCATCTTCGGTGATGTCGCTGGTGTCGTCCGAACCGATCATCAGAACGCGGACGGGGTCGGGATATTTCTCGCCGAAGACCGCACGGACGCCGGGAAGTTTCTGAGCATCGGATAGCGGCATCGTGATTCCCTTGACGGGTAAGTCGGCATAGATTTTTTCGTTCACGAGCCGTTCGATCTCTTTAATTTCTTGTTGTGTCAATAGGCTGTCATGAGAGAAATCAAATCGCGTCTTGTCCGGATCGACGAGCGAGCCCTTCTGGTCGATGTGGTCGCCGAGCACTTTTCGCAAGGCCCAGTTGAGTAAGTGGGTCGTCGTATGGTTTCGCATTGTGTCGGCGCGGAGTGTGCTCGAAAGTGAGACCTGCACTTTCTCGCCGACTTCGAGTTTGCCCTCCTGGAGCGAACCGATATGTAAGATTGTCTCGCCGAGTCGCTGAGTGTCTTGCACTTCGAACGCGCCGGTCTTGCCCGTGACGCTTGCTTCGAAATCGCCGACTTGGCCGCCTTGCTCACCATAACAATTGGTGCGGTCGAGCAAGAGCGCAACCTCGTCGCCGGTTGCGAGCGTCCCTTTACTGATGACTTTGTTATCTTTGACCCATCCAAGTACAGTGGCTTCGACGGGAGCACTGCTGTACTTGGGCGAATCGTCGGTCGTCGGGAGGTCTCCATCGACGGCGGTGATGACGATTTTCTTGCGAGCCCCGCGAGCTTTCTCCTTGGCATGTCGCATGCAGTCTTCGTATCCGGCACGATCAACGCTGAGTCCTCGTTCGCTCGCCATCTGCTCGGTGATGTCGATATAGACGCCAAACGTATCATGGAGTTTGAAAGCATCCTCTCCGCTGATGACTCCGCCTTGTGCGCGGTCACATGCTTCGTTGAAAATCTTCATGCCGCGATCGAGGGTGTTGAGAAAACTCTCTTCCTCATCTCGGATGATGTCTTGCACTTTTTTCGGATCGCGCTTCAATTCGGGAAACGCATCACCCATGTGTTCGACAACAGTTGGAACGAGGTCAACGAGGAACGGCTTCGTCGTTCCCAAGTATTGTCGACCATATCGTTCAGCCCGACGAAGAATCCGCCGTAGTACATAACCGCGACCTGTGTTACTCGGGATTGCTCCATCCGTCAGCGAAAACGTAAGTGTTCGGATGTGGTCGGCGATCACGCGGTAAGCGGTATCTTTGTGGTCGTCCATCTTGCCGGTATATTTATCCGAGCCAGTGACCTTCCGAATAGCACCGAATATCGGCGTCCATATATCCGTATCGTAGTTACTCGTCTTCTTCTGAAGAACTGCAGCGATACGTTCGAAACCCATTCCGGTATCGACATGTTTTGCGGGCAACGGAGTGAGCTTCCCGTCTTCGCCGCGGTTGAACTGAATGAACACCAGGTTCCATATTTCGATAACCTCGGGAACGCCCGCATTGACGAGGTGAGAACCACTCTTGTCAGGAGTGAGATCGATATGTATCTCGGTACACGGCCCACACGGACCGGTATCACCCATCTCCCAGAAATTATCTTTCTTGTTGCCGTAGTGTATGTTCTTGTGGTCGATGTCGGTAACGGTTCGCCACAGTTCCGCAGCTTCTTCGTCGGGTTCCAGCCCCTGCGAAGCGTCGCCTTCAAAGACTGTCGCGTGCAGGCGTGTTTTGTCGATCTTCCAAACTTTCGTCAGAAGTTCCCACGCCCACTCGATGGCCTCCTTCTTGAAGTAGTCGCCGAAGGACCAGTTGCCCAACATCTCAAAGAAGGTGTGGTGATATGTGTCCTTGCCCACATCATCGAGGTCATTATGTTTTCCGCCAGCCCGGATACACTTCTGTGTGTTCACAGCGCGAGTGTAGTCGCGAGTTCCAGTTCCGAGAAATACATCCTTGAATTGATTCATGCCCGCGTTGGTGAACATCAATGTGGGATCGTCAAGTGGAACCACGCTCGACGACGGCACGAACGTATGTTTGTGTTTCTCGACAAAGAAATCAATGAACTGCTGGCGTATTTCGTTTCCGGATAACATATGTATGCTGGACCTTTGTGGGTTAGTTCTTTGCCATCCCACGGGCTCACGCCCGTGGCTACAATCTGTCGCCACTTCGTGGCTCCCAGACAACAAAATCTTGCCGGTTACCCATCATCTTCTGCATCATCCGTGATCAACTCTTCTTGCCGGACATATGCTTGTTGCACTTCGAAATAAACATCTCGCAACGGGACGCCGTGTTCGCGAGCCACCCGAGCACAGTCTTCGAATTCGGGCGTAAAGATGGCCGGTTCTCCGTCACGCCATCCGAGTTTCCCCTGGACTTCGCCCCACGACGTTTGGACGACATAGGACTCGCGGTTGAGCTTGTTGCGTTGGGCTTGATAGCGACGAATGCCAAATGTGGACGTTTCGCGGAACAGGATGTTTTCGATGGCTCCAACGGCAGACTCCGGAGCCAACACGGTCAACATCACGCCCGATCGATTTTTCTTCATCGTGATCGGCGTCCCGAAGACGTCCAATGCTCCCACGGCGAAGAGCAGGTCGTAGCAATAGCCAACGACTTCCGCCGATACATCGTCGAGGTTTGTTTCGATCACCCAGACCGTGTCGGTCTCGGGATTTTGGAATTCGTGAGACGGCGAAGCCTCACCCACAAAGACACGCAGGACGTTGGGTTGTTCGGGGAAATCAAAAGTTCCCGCCCCGTAGCCGATTCGTTCGATCTTCATGGCCGGAGTTTCTGTCCACTCGTCGACGATGGTTGCCAAGATCGCGGCTCCGGTTGGCGTGGTCATCTCGGCTTCGATCGAGGAGGACCGGAGCGGAACACCCTTGAGCAGTTCCACCGTCGCGGGTGCGGGAATCGGCATCAAGCCGTGGGCACATTGGACCATCCCGGTTCCGGTGGGGACAGGAGTACACGTAACGTGTTCGACTCCCAACAGGTCCAACGCAACGGCGGCTCCGGCGATGTCGGCAATGCTATCGAGCGCTCCGACCTCGTGGAAGTGAACTTTCTCAATTGGGATGCCGTGGACAGCTCCTTCGGCCTCGGCGAGTCGGCGAAAGATTCGCAGGGCCAACTCGACTTGCCGCCCTGCCAATTTCCCGCCTTGTAACAGTTCTTCAATGTGGTGGAGGTGTCGGTGTTTGTGCTCTTCGGGAGCTTCGATCTGCACGTGTTTCGACGCGAACCCGCCTTTGCGGACCTCCTCGACGCGAAGTTGGATCGGAAGCCCGAGCGAACCGAGCCCTTCGCAAATCGCTACCGTATCGACACCCGCATCGATCAACGCGGCGAGTGTCATGTCGCCACTGATGCCACTGAAACAATCAATATGAAGTACGCGCACGAGAAAAACCTCCTTTGCCGTCGATTGTACGGCGCAGGGCGTCAGAATTCATTAGGAGGAAGACGCCGAGTCGAGAATTCCTGAAGGCTTTTTCTGTGGAAATCAAACTGGGGGACTTTTTCTGGCTTGGCCCAAAACTGTGACCTATGCTTCCGTAGGTCGTTCTATCCAGAGCGTCTGTGCGTCTTCGTGGATGAGGTGCGGTGTTCTCTTGAACACCGAGGGACGAAACTGCCCGCTCCGCCTTGAGAGTTGCGGGTACGACGTGAGTCGGCAAACTCTGTCATGTCTTATTAGCCCTGCGAGTTCCTCCACCGACGGATCTTCCATCCCAAGACCCACCCGGAGCCACCCAGCTTCTCTTCAAACCAATCTCGCGCCTCCACGTTCCGGAAGTGGAGTGGCCGCACGATATGACCGCATAATCTTCGTTCAACATCGAAGGGGATGGATGTGACACGCCTACGTTTGGAACAAACGTCGAAGGAGACAGCGAGACACGATGGAGAAGTCCTCGCTTGTGCGTTTTTACCCGACAACACTTCTCTTCTCTCAGGTGGGTGGGATGGCACGCTCCGCGTATGGGACACCATCCAAGGTGTCTGCCTCGATCAGATCCCGGCCGCCCAAAAGCCGATCTCGGCGTGCACCGTGTCGCCCGACGGGAGCGAGTGGTACGTCGGGACGATGGATGGTTTGTTGTCCGTGTGGAGCACCGATTCGCATGCTCAAAAGACGATGTTCCTGGCACACACGCGGCCCATTTCGGCACTCGTCTTTTCGCCCGACGGAGTTCATCTGGCGTCCGTCTCGTGGGACCGGAACGTGAGCCTCTGGACGACGGAGGGAAAGATCGAGGGCAAACCCATCGGGACTCACGCAGACATCGTCGCGGGGTGTAAGTTTACTCCGAGCGGACGTCGCATGATCACCTGGTCCTACGACGGGTTCGCAAACATCTGGGACATCCCAACGAAAAGCCTGGTGTATCAGATGCAAGGGCACGAGGACCGCATTACGGCTGGCGACATCTCACCCGACGGACAGTGGTTCGTCTCCGGGACGCGCAATTGCGAAGTCAAGCTGTGGGAATTGCAGTACGGCCAAGAAGTCAACTCCTTGCCGTTGCAGGCCCAGATTGCCGGGTGCTACTTCCTTCGGGATGCCAAATCCGTCGTAATACTTGATTCAAATGGACGGTTAACCCTGCACGACATTCCGACAATGCAAATCCTCGATGAGTTGCAAACTTACGTTCAGGTCCAGGGAGGGTGTCTTTCGCCTTCGGGTGGCGTTCTGGCACTCGCCGGCGACGGCGGTTTGGTTCACTTCGTTTCGCTCGAAGGATATGACGCCGCGCCGCTTGCCATTACGGTCACTCAGTCCATCCAGTCCTCGGCGAACCTGTTCCAAAAAATCTTCGGCCAAGCAACCACCCGGACCGTCTATCATTGCACTTGTCCAGCTTGCCGCGCGAACTTTGATGTGACCAATATCGAGCCAAAAGGGGCTTCCGTGTCCTGTCCCCAGTGCTCCCGAGGAATCAAGATTTGCGCGGTCGCAGAACTGCCCGAGGAGCTTGCCGCCGGGGGAGTTGAGAACTGAGACGTGAGACGAGAGACTGGTAAGTGCCGGGTTGGTGAGCGGCCTTTACGGACGTCGTTCGAATCGTCCCGCCAAGCTTTCGTTGATTTGGATCGACCTTGGGCCGTTTGTTTTTTTCGAAAGTCGCTCCAGACCAGAGGGCCATCACCAAGAGTTTGCCGTGCTCCAAATCACAGCTTCGAGTAATGACGATCAGGTTAGCTTCGTCGGCCCGGGTGACTCGAGCTTCGTCTTTTTGTTCAGCAAAGTCTGGTGAAAATTCAGGTCGCCCTGGCTCAAAGACGCTTCCTCGATGTTCACCTAAAACGGCTCCATTGGGGTTTACTCCTCGTCGAGATCACGGGCCATCGGTTTCAGTGAGCCTCGTTTCTCGATTCATGCCTTCACCTGCCCCGCCCGCTTGGGCGGCACCGAATCGTAATTCAGTTCGGCCCAGTCGAAGTCTTCCTCATCTTGACCGGAAGGCAATGCCTGGAGGGTAACTCGAACGCGGCCTGTGGGCAATTGGGGAACGGAGTCTAGCCGGAGCGTCCCGTCTGGTTTCAGGAATCCATCCACAATCACTGGCGCTGACATCAATTCGCCCTCTTTATTTCCTTGTGTGGAAACCAGAGTTCTGATTCTACACGAAAGTATTTGTGAGTTCGTATTGGTCGTCGACCACCCGAACAGCAGTCCTCCCATTGCCGGGGAGCAAATACAGTTTCGACGAATCGGCGGATGACATAACGAATGCTCCGGTGGGTCGTGGTGGTTTCTATTGTCGGTGTAGCCGGAGCATCAAGTTGGGACGAAGAAACGTGAGGTCCTCTGGTTGATTTTCTCGGATTACGAGTTCTGAAGACGAAAGTGACCAAACAGAGCTTCACCACGTGCCTTGGCGTCAAGGCAGTCCGCGATGATTTGGTTGAGGCAGCTTTCGTAGTCGGAGTTCGGGTTCATCGGTTTTCCCGTCCTGACTGCGATGGATACCCCGTCGATGTGTCGCTTCGGTCTTGATCGTCACTTCGTTCGCCAGGTCGTGGTTGGGTCATTCGTGTTTGGCTTTGTTCTTGGCAGTGGCTCTCTGGTCTGCAGCGTCTCTGGCAAGAACAACATCCACGTTCCAAAGTCTCGCCCCGTCGATGCTCCCTGACGCGAGTATTTTGCCATCGGGGCTAAAACTCACACAGCCAACTCTGTGTTGATGTCCCTTGAGTGTGGCTTTGACCTTTCCGGTCTGGACGTCCCAGAGCTTGACGGTCTTGTCCCAACTTGCCGACGCGAGCGTCTTGCCATCGGGACTGTAACACACGCACGGGACCGAATCGGCGTGTTCCAACAAGGTAGCTTTCCAACGTTTGGTACATTGTCGTTCGTAAAATCTCCAAGCCGCACAGCGTCGGTGAATCGGAACAAAACGATAGTCGTGCAAATAGCCCCGCGCCTTCGCGGGTTCTTGATGGTAGACCTGAGCGGCTCTCAACAGATTGGAAGTGTAGACAGCTTGCTGGGCCAAATCGAGCTGCTTCATGGCTTGCTTTTTCAGCCGATCCGAACGTTGCAGTTCCGCCTTGAGGGCGACAGATTTGGCCTGCAACTGTTCGGCAATTCGTTCCACTTGTTGCTTTTGTTTCTCCGCGAGAGCTCGTTGTTTGTCGGCTTCCTCTTTTTCATCTCTCGCTTTTTTCTCATTGGCCACAGCGACTCTTCCCTTTTCCAGAGCCTTGGCTTCGGCAGCTGTGGCTCGCACCGCTTGCCACCCGCTAATGATCGCGCCAAGCACCAACACCAGGACCACCACGACGAACGCTCCGGCGAGTGATTTGTGCCGTTTGACCCACTTCACCACACGTTCGCCCTGGCCAACTGGTCTGGCCGTGATGAGTTCGTCGTTCAAATAGCGATGCAAATCCCCTGCGAAAGCCTCGGCACTAGAATAGCGTTTGAAAGGTGTTTTCTCCAGACACTTCAAGCAGATCGTTTCCAGGTCCCGAGGGACGTTTGGATTGACTTGGCTTGGTGGCTTCGGGTCTTCGCTGACGACTTGCAGGATAGTGTCGAGCGGACTGCTCGCCTGGAACGGCGGACGCCCCGTCAAGCATTTGTAAAGGACCGCACCGAGAGCATAGACGTAGGCCGCGGGTCCAACCCGTTTGCCCTCTCCAGAAGCTTGCTCGGGTGCCATGTAACTCGGGGTGCCCATGATGGCGCCCGTCACAGTCAAGCCGCTGCCACCCTCGACCTTCTTGGCCAATCCGAAGTCGGTCACTTTCGGAACACCATCTTCGGTGATCAGAACGTTGGCTGGTTTGAGGTCCCTGTGGACGATGCCCGCTTGGTGGGCCGCATTCATCCCATGAGCTATCTGTTCGACCAACTCGGCGGCTTCCGTCGGTGACAACGGTCCGTTCTTGAGTTTGTCTTCCAAAGAACCACCGGAGACAAACTCCAGAGCCATAAACGGCAACTGATTGTGTTGCCCGACTTCGTAGACCTGGACAATGTTCGGATGTGTGAACGTGGCCACGGCTTTGGCTTCGGCCAGAAAACGGACAATGTCCTCCGACGAGGCATGACCACCCGAGGATCATTTTCAAAGCCACCACACGATTGAGCTTGAGTTGCCTGGCTTTGTAGACGACACCCATCCCACCGCGTCCGACTTCCGAGAGGATTTCGTAGCCAGGCACGGTCAAGCCTTCCAGCACGTCCTTGGGAGGAATCACTCGGGTGTCATTCGGCGGGATAGTGGCGATGTCTTGCTCAGCTTCGGGAGGAGGAATCGTCGGCAGTTCGTGGGAGGAGGCAGAGGCCGGAAGGGTGTACTTGACGGGGATGTAATCGATGGTAGAAGAGGGTTCGTGATCGCAAGTTTCCGGTGTTGGTCGAACCTCTCCGCCAGTGAACTAACGCATCCGTTTGTCAGCGACGAAGAACTCGCGCAGACTGTCGGCCAGATCAGGATGTTGAGCGAACAACACCTCGGGCTCGGGAGCTTCACCGCGTGCGTTGGCTTCGAGATAGTCGGCAATGATTTGGTTGACGCGGCTTTCTTGGTCGGGATTGTGTGGAGTGTCGGACATCGAGTAAACCCCATTTCCAGAAGGTATTCGAAGTTCTTGCAGTGGGCTTGGTTTTACACCAACCCGAAGCGCGAGCGAGACATTCTTACACCAACAGGCGCAGTCCAAGGGCAATCCTGCGAGACTGATCCCGTGGAGTTCTTGCTCGTTCCCTATTCTCCTAGAGCCCGAAACGCCGAAACCGGGGCGCGGAACTTTCGCAAAATTTTCGAATCCAATGATCCGCGCCTGACGAAACGCTCTCACTCTTTTTCGGACTTGCTTGGTTGAATGGCTGTGCTGATGTCTGCCTTCTTGCCGTTGTTTTCGGCATTGGAGGCGTTGTTGGGACCGAGAATGTCTTTGATTTGTTCGCGATAGAGTTCTTCTCGATCCATCAAAGCCGCGACGAGTTTGTCGAGCAGATCGCGGTGCGAAGCGAGGAGTTGTTCGGCCCGTTGGTCGGCTTCACGCAGGAGTTTCTGGATTTCCTCGTCGATGACGGCGGCGGTCGATTCGCTGAAGTCGCGGGCCTCTTGAATTTCTTTGCCCAGGAAGACGTGTTCTTCGCCGATCCGGAAGGCCATCGGCCCAAGCCGGTCACTCATGCCCCAGTGGGTCACCATGTAGCGAGCGATCTTGGTGGCTT
>CAYYUU010000053.1:0-14833 GCA_964474955.1 uncultured Alcaligenaceae bacterium
CCCTGGGCCAACGGGCTCGAGATCCAACAAATCGAAAAATATTATGATGACATGAAGTTCAAGGACTGGAAGCATAAAATCACGGGCACATCAATGTTGAAAGCCCAACACCCCGAGTTCGAGATGTGGAACCATGGAATCCATGCTCGCAAGGGCGTTAGTTGTGCGGACAGTCATATGCCCTACAAGCGAGAAGGCGCTATTAAGATCAGTGACCATCGAGTCCGAAGCCCAATGCTGAACATTGACCGTGCCTGTCAAGTATGTCACCGAGAAAAAGAAAAACAGCTTCTCACAACTGTCAATCGGATCCAAGACAAAACCAGGAAGTTGATCGACCGCGCCGGTTACATTGTCGAAGATCTGATCGGCGATCTCAAATCAGCCCAAGAGGGAAGAATTGCGGAAGCTGCGCTCAACAAGGCACGTAAATTCCATCGCAAAGCCCAATGGAGATTGGATTACGTCCTCTCGGAGAATTCCGTGGGCTTCCACGCATCGCAGGAATACGCAAGAATCCTCGCCGAAGCCATCGATTTTGCGAGACAAGGACAACTCGCACTCCGCCCGAAAAAGAAATAAAAGAAGTTGTTTCGTAGAGCAGGCATCTTGCCTGCTCTCAACAAAAAACGAACAGGCAAGGATGCCTGTTCGACGATCACACATCACCACCTCTGACTAAACTGCACATAGAACAGATCAGGCGTTTCGGTAACTCCGGTATTCCGCAAAAAATCACCTTCGAATAATCGAGAGTATCCAATCAGGATGTCAGAACGCTGGCCAACGTGAAGGTTCACGACGACGTCTAACTCGTTGCCGACCTCACTTCCCGACATGCCTGTAGGATCTCGTCTCATCGAGACTCCGCCAGCGTTGAATAACGCATCTCGCGAGCTTGCGAGTTCAAAGTGGTGATATTGAAACCACAACGTCACCCACGGAGTCGGATACAAATATAAGTGGGCATTCACGTCGTGAATGTTCTGTCGACCAACAAGATCAATCCATCCCAGATAATAGTGGCCGAATGGGAATTGTTGGTTAAACGTCGAAAACGTTCCGTCCGTCGGATCATCTCCCGAGGCATAGTCATAATAGAGCCATAACGTCGGATTCATGGGTAACTTCTTGAAGTTATAACCAATTCCTGCGGTTCCAGCACCCGCGAAGACGGATTGATCTCCTCGATCACCAAATTGCAACATCCCTTCGAAATCCCACAGGAAATTGTTCTTCTTCCCAAAGTATCGAGTACCAATTCGTATGCGTATTCGTCGCGACCGAGCCCGCGTCCAGAATTGGAATTGGCGACGTATCGTCCAGAAAGAGGTAGTAACCATCAATGCTGTGTCCCTTCTTGGGACGATACGTGACCCAGGCACCGGCAAAGTTTTGGTCATTATCCACAGAGTCGAGTTCGTTTCGCTCAGGCACGACAGGCTGAACCCAAAACAGATCGACGTCAACTTTCTTGCCTGGCCGAAACACCCGAACCCCTTGGAATGTCCTCCTTGAATTCACCCAATCCAACGGCGAGATCAATCTCTGCGAACCAAGATATAGTTCCTGCCGACCACCACGGACATACACCGGGGCATCCGCAATATTGGCGACCTTCAAGTCAAAGAATAAATTCAAGAAGTCCGAGCGGTTCACGTCGATCAGAAGTGGAGGCAAATCTTGGTTAGCAATCTCGGCATGGTGAAACTCACCAAAAATACGGAACGAGTTCTTATACCACAAGTCGCCATACACTCGGGTTCGCAACAAGTCATAATTGTTGGTGACACCCGTAAAACGACGATTTCGTTCATTCATCGAACGCCAACGAAACTCACCTCCGGTCGAAAAATACCAGTTCTGCCCGAAAGAGATTTGATGAAGTGGATCGAACAATTGCGTCTGTTTGTTTTGGGGATCATCCAGATAACGAAAATCAGCATCGTAGAAAGAATTCGCGATGGGACTAATCGGAGAATAAGGCCGTTTGGGAGATTTTTGCCGGTAATTTCCCGTCACAAAATCCCAAAACGAATAATAGCCCGGTCCCGTTTGAAGTACTGGACTATGTCCAAGAGGACCAAAAGGCCGAATAGGAAGTGTGCTAAGTTGCCCCTTACATTCGCTGTTCTTATCCTTCTGAGTCTTCTCTGTTTGGTTGCTCTTCTGTTTCTCCAGACAGTCGGGGCAACCAACCATTGACGGCGATGTCGTCGCTGCTTTACCGGCTTTCGAGCCTTTCTCGGACTCGGTTACCGCAGGATCCTGGAAAACAAGAGGGATGGGAGGCGTCCACTCGCGCTGGGCGAGAATCGGGTCCACAACGATCAACATCACGATGAGATGCGCGCCGAAGAGCACACCGGTCAGGGGCTTCAACTTCATGTCGTCTCCAAAGATTCATTCTCAAGCCCGTTTGCTGTAAGTGCATGTGACCGTTATCGTTTCCTCAACCTCCTTTCGTCCAACGGAAGCCCACCGTCACGGGGCGATCCGATCTCTACTCTCCGTTCAATTGATAAAACCTATACGATTTGTACGATCCTCCACGGAACTTCACACCCCATCAACAATCATGGGTGCGCACTCCCAGTCAAGAAAGTCCCGAGATAAACACATTCACCCCGGCTTGTCGAAGTATCTCGACGCCCTCCAAGGTTTATTCCAGTGCGCATATCATCCTGGCTCGCGGTTAGCCGGAGGACCGAACGAGGCCCGAATCTCAACACATTCGTACCGGCCCGACTCCTATTCCTCCTCGGCAGGCTCGGCAAACTGCTCGAAGATCTCTCGATAGGCCGTGATGTGATGATCTTGGAACCACGCCGAAGGCGGCTGTCCGACCTTCAACAGTTGTTCCAGGATGAGTTGTTTCTTGAGCATCCAGTCGAGTTCACCCTCGCGTTGTTTGAACCGGTCGAAGTGGATGAGCGCCCCGACGTGAGCATACGTGAAATGGTGGAATCCATTGACGGCAACGATTTCGCCGGGGACGTGGGCATAGATATCATTGAAGTTCACAACGCGATATGTCTGGATTTCGTAATGGTGATAGAAATCCATATTCCCCACGCGCGGCGAGCCGAACGTATAGACCTGGCGAACGGGAATCCCATTCTTGTCGAGCTTCGCGGCCGCGAGCGTCGCGAGCGCCGCCCCGAGACCGTGTCCGGTCACAAAAACAATCTTGCCTTCCAGAGCCCCCTGGATGTCGTCGCCGTGCTGGCTCCAAACCGAATCGAGAGCTTCCGAAAATCCTTTGTGGATCATCCCGCCGTAGCTGGGCCTTTGCTCGCACATATCGTCCGTCAGCCAGTATTCGATGTTCGACACGTCGCGAAACGCAAGGACGGCAGCATCTTCGCGCGCCCCGACGAAGCCCCGGTAGTCCTCTGGATCGTCATCGTCTTCACCAACGACGTGGAACGGCACGATGCTATCTTCGTCCATCCCCAACAGCTTCACTGCTTCGGCCTTGAGACCGTCATCGTCTTGCTCGGCGAGTTCGCAAGCGTTGACCATGAAGAAGGCATTATCGTAATCAAACGCCGGCAATTCCAGTTCCAGTAGCAGCGGCATCGGTGGGGTTCTCCTTGTACTGTACCCATCAATCGGTTTCACGCATGATGACGACAATGTATGAGGTCACGACACAGCGACAAGGCAGCAACGGCTCAGGGGGAATAGGGATTAGCAGATAGAGAATAGCAGAGCCCGACGGCCAGCCCACCATCTGTTGATCCGACACTTTCACCACTCCCACTCCGTTACATTCTCAAGGCCGCGTCCGCGGAATCGGTGGGACCGAAATATCTTTGAGATCAAACTTTGCCTCCACCTCTCGGGGCTCCGTCGCAATCGTGATTTCGAGTTCATCCGCAGGCGACGTCACCGGCGCGGATAACGTAACCTTGGAATTCCCCAGGAACGAGACAACTTCACGGTTGCGGCTGATCGTCTTCCCTTTGGAATTCTTGACGACGACACCAAGAACTTTCTGGCCCATGACGGTCGCTTTGATTTCCTCCTGCAGCTTGAGATTTGTCTCGATCCCCGCTTTTGCCAACTCTTTATTTTCGATCTTCCCTGGAAAGTCTTTCAGCGGAATCGAGAAACGTTTCGTCTTTTTGTCCGCAAGAACAATTTCAAGAACCGTCTGACTTTTCGACTTGCGAGGAATTCTCCACCGGTGAACCCGCTGTTCTCTATCTCCTTTCGCCGAGATGTCCGGCGTTCGTTCGGGTTCGATCTTCTGTCCTTTCGTCTGTTTCAAAATGACCTTGGCAATCGGACTCTTGCCTTTTTTCCAGGAGAGACTCAACTGCACCAAAACTTCCTTCGCGAGACTGACATTCGTGCTTGAATCTTTGAGTTCTGGATTATCGATTTTCGAACCAACTCGGGAAGCCAGCTCATTAATTTTGATCACCTTCGGCGTCACAGTTTCGAACCGCAGCGTTCCTTGGAGTTTTTGAATCGTCATCGGCGTGACGTCCGGATGCGCGACTTCGAAGCCGAAACGAAATCCGTCTTTTGGATCGACGGCATGCGGAGACATTGACTTCCAAACCATCCCGGTGAAAACATTCGCACCCGGCCCAAGTTTTGTCGCTGAACGCAAAACCTTGAGCGGCTTCTCTCGCTGGTCAATAATCTTGCCGATTTTGAGACGACCATATCGAAACGTTTTGGCGGCATCTCCTCCGGTGGCGTCAATCGTCACTCGCATCCGGGGGAATTTTTTCCGCCCGCCGTCGTCGAACTTCTTCTCCGTCCAGCTGACCTTCGCTTGAAACTTCACACCCGTTGCCTCCGGGATTTTTGGGGTTTTGGGCTTCGTCTTTGGCGTTTTCTTCTTTGGAGCTTTGGGCTTTTTCGGGGACTTGTTCTCGACGACCACCTTCGGGCGTTTAGGAGTCGCCCCATTGTCACCTTGCCTTCTGCCCCCACAACCAACGCACACCCCGAGCACCAAACAACAACAACTTGTCCACGACACCATCTGCCGAATGCCCGAGCAGTTTCTGCATTGTCTAAACATGAGTCCTCCTTGGTTGCGATACTCTTGAGATTTCTCGCAGCGTAGCATCGCGAGAAAAATTTGCCAAGAAATTCCACTTTGCGATCGAAATTCCGAAGACGCATTGACTTGAACTCTTGCCCTTGCCATAACCCTTCCCACGTTGATGGAAAACGGAGGGAGAAAGTATGTCCGTTGGAACGCCCACAACACCCAAGCTCGTTCAACCTTTATCCGCTCCGCGTAACTTTGTGGAGTCGATTCCCTGGCTGTATTCTTCCATCCTGTTTCCCGCGAAAGCCCCCGGTTCTCAACCAAGTCGTTGGATTGCCTGGCTCATCCTTCTGGTGCTTCCCGCGGCTGTACTATACCCGTGCATGTCCTTCCATCTGTTTGAACCGGACGAAGGACGTTACGCCGAAATTCCACGCGAGATGTTAACTCGCGGAGAGTGGGTCGTACCTCATTTGCAAGGCAAGCCCTATCTCGACAAACCGCCCTTAATGTACTGGCTCGTGATGATGAGTTATGCGTGTTTTGGTTTTCACGCATGGGCCGCTCGTTTGATTCCGACACTTGCGTTGCACGGATGCGTACTTCTGAACTATGGTTTTGGACGACGATATTTTGGAGAACGTGGAGCCTTCTGGGGAGCGTTATCACTCTTTTTCACTCCGTTCTTCGTGGGAGTGTCGCGATTACTTGTCCTGGACGGAGTCTTGACCTTTTTTGTGACACTCGGCCTTTACACTGCCTTCGAAAGCATCCGCAAAGCTACCTTTTCCTGGAGTTGGTGGGTGTTCTCGGCGATGGTCAGTGGCGTTGGAATTTTGAGTAAAGGACCAATAATTTTGGTGCTCATTTTTCCAACATTGGTGGCCCATTTATGGCTCACGGGTTCATTGCGAAAACTAAGTATCTTCTCCGTTCTTCTATACCTGGTAATCACTGGTCTCGTTGCGTCCCCGTGGTACTTGATGATGTCCTTTCGTGTCTCTGATTTTGCTTATTACTTTTTCTGGAAGCACAACGTACTTCGTTTCCTCGAACCGTTTGACCATTTAGAACCATTTTGGTTCTATGTTCCGCTCGTCTTGATAGGTTGTCTCCCGGCAACATTATTATTCTTCGATTTCGCACGATTCCTGATTTCTGGCAAAGAAGAAGCTGCCACGAAACGCCCACCCGAACTCGGCTTTCTGTTGATGGCGGGATTGTGGTGCTTATTATTCTTTTCACTATCAGGATGCAAACTCCCGACATACATCCTTCCTGCGTTCCCGCCATTGTGTCTCGCATTCGGAAGCTATCTTGTAAGTCGCGGCTGGTCACGTTCCATATGGCCCTACGCCGGAATGATTTTGTTATATGGTTTTATGATCTACACTCATTATGTATGGCTCCCCGCCCAAGCCTATGATCGCTCACCCTTGAACACACATCCCCGAGTCGTCGCATTATGCCAGGACCACACAATCTCCCTCGTCGGTTTTCCCAGAAGCATCGACTCGATGGCTTTCTATATGCAACGCGATGACATTCCACATTTCCGAAGCAAGTACATTCCCAAACTCTTGGAGCATCTCAAGGGACAACAGAAAACCGTCGTCCTCTTCGGACACCACCATTCCATGAAGCAACTCGAAGACCTACTTCCACGAAATCTTATGATGGTCGAGCGATACCCCATGGGCTTATACAACGCCGCGTTAATCGTGCGAAAAAAGTAGTAGGCACACTCCGTGTGCTGTGACCAGAAGTAGTAGGCACACTCCGTGTGCCGTAGCCATTGTCTTTGTGTTTTAGTGTCGCCTTTCGCTCCGCGAAAGGACGCAGGTCCTTGTCTTTGTATCCTCGCTTGCGCTTCGGGTTGGTGTAAGAGTTCCTCGCTTGCGTTTCGGGTTAGTATGTTTAGTCTTGCGTCAGCGAGCTGACGCTTTGGTAGTTTTTGATTTGGTCTTTCTCTTTCTTTTCTTTCCTTCGCGGCGTCGCATGCTGCTCTGTCTTTGTCTTTCTGTCGTCTACCTTCAGCCATTTTGGGTTCCCAAGAACTCAAACAACGCTTCGGCTCGCTTCTCTCCGAAGATCCCTAACAAACGAACCTCGCATCGGTTACACTGACACAATGCAATGCAGCTTCGTTGTTTTAGGTGTTTCTCCATGATTGACGGACCTTCGATTACCCGAGTTCTGGAAGATTGCGGCATTACTCACGTCGTCTGGATTCCCGACAGCGTGTTGGGGACCTGGGAATCTGCCATAACCAAATCCCCCAAGCTACAACTCATTCGCGTTTGCCGCGAGGGCGAAGCGTTTGCGATCGCGGCGGGATTGTACCTTGGCGGAAAGAAACCGATTGTGATGATTCAATGCACCGGGTTGTTCGAAGCGGGCGACTCGTTACGAAACTTCATCCATGATCTCAAGTTACCCCTATTTGCGTTAATCGGCTTGCGGAGTTACAACGCCCATCAACAAGGCACGACAAAAGATACGTGCCCCGTCTTTGCCGAACCGATCCTAACGGCGTGGCAAATTCTGTATACGATCCTCGACAACCAAGCCACGGCCGAGGATGTACAATCCGCTTACCAACAAGCTCAGTCCGAGCGACGAGCCGGGGCTGTGTTCCTCGCGGAGTAGATCATTGTGTTAATGTCACAACAACAAGCACTCGAAGTATTAGCCCAACATCGAGGTGAGCGAATCGTCGTCACGACGATGACCGCCGTTGGGCTTTGGCCACATATTTCCGACACGTCCATCGACTACGCCTATCTACCGTCGTCGATGGGCCAGGGATCGGCTCTCGGGTTGGGATTGGCTCTCGCCCAACCCGAACGCGGAGTGATCGTCGTCCACGGTGATGGTTGCATGTTGATGAATCTGGGCAACCTTATCACGATCGCGCAATACCCAACCAATATATATTTGATCATCATGGAAAACGGAATTTACGAGGTCACCGGCGGACAACCAATCACAGGAAGTGGCCAAGTAGATTTCGCAGGGATTGCTCGCGCCGCAGGGATTGCGAGAGTTTATTCATTTGACACACTGAGTTCCTGGCAAGCGGGATGTGCCGAAACATTAACTGCCGACGGGCCTGTTGTTATATGTCTGAAAGTGGAAGCCCGATACGGACAGAAAACACCCAAGCCGCCACGACCAATGACCGAACAAATCCAACGGCTGCAAAGGGCACTGGGAATTAGAACTTATTGAGGAAGTTCACTTGGGATATCGTACCAAGGATAAAGTCGTAACAATTAACTTATATGAAGAGATAATACACATATGTCGCAAACTACCACACACTCACCACGAATTATCGACATCGAATGAGGGAAAATGAACATAGAAGGAATCGGAAAAGGTCGCGATTTCAAATTATGGCCCGGTGGTGGTCGCGAATGGGATTGGGCCGAGACGGACACACATCACGTGCCTGGAATCCAACCTGCCGACGTCCAGGAGTTGTTGGATCACGGTTACCGCGTTGTAGTTCTTTCCCGAGGCATGAAGCTACGCCTCCAGACTTGCCCCGAAACGAAACAAATCTTGGAGGACAAAGGCATCACGTATCACATCGAAGAAACGACCGAAGCCGTCCGCATCTACAATGAACTCGCCGAAGCCGGTGAGATGGTCGGAGGATTGTTTCACTCAACATGTTGATAGATTTTGAAATAATAAGCATACTCCGAGGCGGAGATTTTTTGAATGTCACCCCAATCGAAGGCCAAGGACGAGGGAATCCAGAGCGAAAAAACGCCGGAAAGCAGTGCCGAAAGGGCCGAAGCATCCTGTACATCGTGGTGTCCAAACCGTTTGGTTGGACGTCACAGTCTCCAAGCGGAACCCGTCCGTCAATAAATCTCAGCATCTCCGTGCCTACTACTTTATCTCCATCTCGCTCACTTATATAGATCGAGTAATTGGGTTCGAGTTGCTGCGGCTCGGTTATACATCACGGTTATCATTTGCTTGAGCAAATGATATCCTAATTCATGATCCTGCTCGCAGAGTTCTCGCAGCCAACCACCATCGAACCCGAGTCCTTGCACCTCGTCGACGGCCTGACAATCAAATTGCCATCGGTGTGGCGGAACCAACCAAGACCACCCGACCAGATTTCCCGGGCCGACGGTTTGTACGTGGACGGAGCCCTTGTTGGGGGCCTGCATGTCGAGAGAGATGTGTCCAGATTGCAGGAGGTAGAGGCCACTCTTGGGAGCACCTTCCCGGGCCAAGTATTCCCCCGCTTTGAGCTTGAACGGTTTCGTTCCGGCAGCCAATTTCATAAGGTGTTGTTCGCTGAAGTTGTTGAAAAACTCGTACTCTGCGAACATCCCCAATATTGCATTTCCTGTCATAATTTCCTCGTGCGTGTGGTGCTTCCAGCAAGACCCCCAGTCCATCTGAGTCTGGATATCTTTGAGTAGGTGACGAGACGGTATCTGTTTCTATACAGCACACCATCGATGAGGGCAAACATTTCGAGCAGCTCAATGAGAAATGTCGGCACCTTCCTCGGCGGTCGTCGGCACCCAATAAAAATTGTATTTGTCTCCCAGTTGCAAACGAGTCACGTAGATGATTTCTTGCGTGTGCCCGTTGAAGTGCGACAAGCTGTCGAAGATGGCCGAGAGGACGGTTTCGTCGAACCCCTGAATCCTCCGCCGTTCGGTGAGTTGGACGTCGGTCGTGTTCTTGAGGATCTCTTGAACTTGGTCGATTGTCTCTCGCAACCGACGAAGGAGTTCGGCCTTTGGAATCACATCACGCTCGGCGAATTCCTGTGGTCGGTTGCGGGTGTCGGGCCTTTGGGTCACTCCGTTGATGATCCATTGTTCGACATTGCCGCACAGGTGCAAAATGACGTTGGCGATGCTATTCATGTCCTCAGCAGGTCGCCACCAAACTTGTTCGTCGGTCAGTTGGTCGACGCAATGTTGGATTTTTCCGAACCAGGCATTCAGACGTGTTTGGCTTTGCTGCAAGAAGAGTTGACCGGGAGTGCTAGTTGTGAGCATATAGCCGTGCTTTCCAGTAGGATCAAAAGAGAATGTGTGTGGGGTGCCACGAAGGACGAGGCGGGCCCTCAAGTCACAACAAACAGAAAGACCAATCGAAGAGTCCAAACAAAGACAAAGGCAGAAACAGACAAAACCAAAAACCGACCAAAGCGGCAGCTACACTGCCGCAATCCAAAACACACCAACCCGAAGCTCAAGCGAGGACAGAAAAGTACCGAAGGCGGCAGCTTCGCTGCCGCACTCCATGCCAAACAAAAAATAAAAATACCGAAGCCTCGCCAAGCCAAGGCACTCCAAAACAATACAAGTACGATAATTCCAAAGCGTTATTTCGCCTGAGTGAGTTGTCGAATCTTATAGCCTTTGTCTTGGAGCAATTTCAAAATCCCTTTTTGCCCTGGGAGATGACCCGACCCGACCAACACAAAGACCCGGTCTTTTCCTTGTAGGTAGCCTTCGACCTTCTTGGCCATCTTTATGTTTCGCTCGTCGAACATCTTCACGTAAAGGCCCTTGAGTTTGGGCTCGGCTTTTTGCGGATCGAGGATCGCAATTTTGTGCATTTTGGCGAGGTCCCCGGATTTCCAGGCGGCAAAAATCGCACCGATACTTTCCTTGAAGCTCTTCGCATCCGAAAGGGCGTCCAGCAGCATTCGCTCCTGGAACTCTTTGTCGAAGCCGATGAACATGTTCATCTGGATCTTCATTGATTCGAGTTCCAGCACCGGCATCCCCCGCTTCCTCGCCTTCTTGAGGAAATGTTTTTCGAGCCCCTTGTTCAAGTCAAAGCCGGCCTTCTTCGCCATGATGTCGGTGAGCAAGATGGAGGCCATCCAAGGCCGGTAGCGATCCAGGATCCTGAACGGGATGTTGTTCTTCTTGCAGTAATCCTTGAGCTGCTTGAGGATCTTCTCCGGCAACTCCGTCGACAACTTTTTCTCGCCCTTGTAAGTCCCTTTGCGGATCATCTGCAGGAGTTCTGTGGCATTGACGTTGTCAACATTGACTTCGACCGCCAATTTGTCCGACTCGGCGAAGGCTTTCTCGATTTCCTTCGGCAAAGGATACAGGCCAGCGAACCCCAGATGGACCGAACCGGCCACGTAGATCTTGTTCTTCTTCGACGAGATCTCCCAGACGAAGAGTTCCTTTTTGGCTTTCTCCTGACCACTGACGGTGGGACCAAAGAGCGGAGATACAAGGACGAGCAAGGCTAACGCGAATCGGAAACGCAATGGCATGTTGATCCCTCCGAGTGGAATTCTTTTTTCGCGGCATTTCGTGGACAAGTAAGATGGCCGGGACATTTATTTCGTAACCCGCATGAGTTCTTGAATCGATGTCTTTCCTTCGATGACCTGGCGAAATCCGTCTTCGTAAAGATATCGCATCCCATTTTTGATGGCTTCTTGTTTGATGGCCGTCAAGTTGACGTTTTCTCGGATCATCTCGCGCATCTTGTCGGTGACGATCAACAGCTCGAAGATGCCGGTACGTCCGTGATATCCGGTTCCCCCGCAGTGCACACAGACGCTTGGTTGAACTTCCCCTTCCTCATCTTCCTCTTCGTCTTCGTCTTGCTTTGGGCCATTCTTGCCAGCTCGATAAAAATATTTGATCTTGTCGGCGGGCAAGTTCGCCTTTCGGAGAGTTTGCGGATTCGGGCGATAACGCACCTTACATTCGGGGCATAGGACGCGAACGAGACGCTGGCCCAAGATGGCGGCGAGCGAGTTGGCAATGAGGTACGGCGCGACGCCAAGGTCCATCAACCGGCCAATCGCCGTGACGGTGTCGTTGGCGTGGAGCGTGGAGAAAACAAGGTGCCCCGTTTGGGCCGCCTGGCAAGCGATTTCCGCCGTTTCCTGGTCCCGAATTTCTCCGATCATGATGACGTCAGGGTCTTGCCGCAAAATGCTTCGCAGTTCGTTCGCGAACGTCTTGCCGGTCTTCGTGTTGACTTCGATTTGGGTGACGTTGGGCAGTTGGTATTCGACGGGATTTTCGAGCGTGATGATATTTTGCTGGTAGCGATCGATTTCGTTCATGCAAGCATAAAGGGTCGTCGATTTTCCCGAACCGGTCGGTCCACACACCAGGAACATGCCGTGCGGGAGCGTGACGATTTTTTTGATCTCCTCGCGCATCTTCTCGCGCATGCCAAGTTTCTTGAGATTCACGATCTGTTTCGCGCGGTCGAGCACTCGCATTACCATCTTTTCGCCTTGCACGCTACCCGCCGTCGCGGCTCGAAAATCGACAAACCTGTCTTCGACATGCGCCGAAAACGCACCGTCTTGCGGCTTGCGTTTCTCGGTAATGTCCATGTTGCCCAGGATTTTGAAGATGTTGATGACGGCTTCGCCGGTTGTGCGGCTGAATGGCTCGACGGTGTGCATGACCCCGTCGATTCGTAATCGGACGGTGACGTCTTTCTTGGTTGGCTCCAAATGAATGTCGGTGGCACGATTGGTGACGGCGTCGTAGATCATTTCTTGGGCGGCGCGATACCCCTTGGACCCGGCAGCACGCGAAACGCGTTGGACGTCGCCTTCTTCCGCATCCTTGTCGGTCCGAGCCATGAATCGCACCTTGAGCTTCATGGCGTCTTTTTTGCCTTCCGGATCTTTCGGAGCGACTTCTAGTCCCAAGTGCTTGGCGAGCCACTCCCGAAGGTGGCGCTCGGTCAACACACGTTCGGACTTGCGAACTCGTTTGTTTCGTTGGACCACATACGTGCCGGTTGCGGTACCGATAATGAGTAACGCAATGGGGAAGCTGAACCAGAACCAGGGCATCAGCCACAAGATGAGGAAGCTGATCACCCCGGTCCCGAACAACACCGTGTTCCACAGCTCCCGAGGGAGTGAGACTTCGTCGGTGTCCTTGTTGACCCAGTTACAAATCCAAATCCAAAAGAAAAACAAGCCGACGAACAGGACGAGCTTGAAGATGCTAAAGTAGAACCCTTCGCCGCGAGGGAATTGAGCTTGGGCGAAAAGCAATAAAGGAACGAAGTCCAATAAACGGAATCGGGGACCGGTGAAGAGGGAGGTCGGAAGTGGAGCTGGATTCGCAGGTTTTGAAGACGAAGGATTGTCCGAGAAGGTCTGAAAGACTTCGTCCGACATGGTTTGTCCTCAACACATCAACCCGAAGCGCGGGCGAGGGATTCTTACACCAACACGAAGCGCAAGCGAGGGACTCGAGCGAAACGCGAAATACGCTTCAGACGCTTTTGGTTCGATGTTTTGACACCAACCCGAAGCGCGAGCAAGGAAACACAAAACTACCAAAGCGTCAGCTACGCTGCCGCACTCCAAAACGAAAAACAACAAAACAAGAACAAAACTCCCAGAGCGGCGTCGAGCCGCGCACTCCAAAACAACAGAGAACCCAGGGCACACTCTGTGTGACTACGACTCTGTCTCGGTCTATCGTTGGAAAATGGGCAAGTAATGTGCTGGAACGGACAAGACAATCACGGCAATGCTCGTCTGATAAACGGGACCAACTCGCGTTCCTTCCAGTCGCCCCCAACTTCCATCGTCGCTTTGTTTGGGTAGTATCTCGTCGGTGACTTTTTTGTACCAGGCATCCCATTCCTTGCCGCCGACTTGGTGCATGGCGTGGGCCGCGTAATACATCCCATACCAATAGTGGCTGCGTCGCCGACCGTAATGCTCCTTCATGTACGTCACGGCTCGTTTGATTTCCTTCGCGTCATACTTGCCCGTCAAATACAACACACAAGTTCCGGCCGCGGTTCGCGCGAAACCGGGGGCTCGGTTCCGAGGCTGGTAAGTGAATCCGCCGGAGCGTTTGTCGTAGCAACTTTTGATGTACTTGATCGCTTTGTTGAGCGTCTTGTCCGGAACGTGGAGCCCGCCATTCTTGGCAGCCCGCAGAGCCATCACTTGCATGATCGTCACAGAAATGTCCGAACCGCTCGGGCGCGGTTCATATCGCCATCCACCGTCGCGATACTGACATTTGACGATGAGGTCGATTGCCTTTTGCACGACCGGCTTGAGTTTCTTGTCTCCGGTGCTTCCCCAAAGTTCGGCCAGGGCCAGCGTTGCCATTCCGTGGCAATACATGTTGCCACCGCGAGCCCCGACCAGATACCCGTCGGATTTGCGTTGGGCTGCCATCAGGAATCTTGCTCCCTTGGCGACTTCGGGACCATAGAATCCTTTGCCGGGAAGATGGCCTTGCGACATGAAGGCGAGCATGGCGAATGAAGTGATGGCCGTGTTATGCGGATAACGCGGATCGCCCCAAGAGCCGTCCTGAGTGTTCTGGCGTTTGGCCAACCACTTGAGAGCCTTGTCCACGGACTTCTGAGTTTTCTTGTCGATTTTCGCGTCGGCCCAAGTGGTCGTCGGCAGTGCGAAAAAAATCAGACTGGCAGCGAGGATTGAGGCGGTGGTTCGCATGAGCAAATCCTGAGGTTTGGCATTCCTGAAGGGCAGCAAGTGATTCCTGTTACCTGCGGGATCGTTCGACGCCGGAACATCAATCGTCTGTGGAGGCGGGACATTGTTGATTATCTTATCGAGAATCGAAAGCGTTCGCAAAGAAGATTCGATCCCCTGGCGGATCATCGCTGTCGGTTCGTAGAGCAGGCAGGATGCCTGCCCTAAGTAATCGACCAAACGTCACTTTCGAGCGGTTTCTACTTGAGTTGGGTACATTTCTACAAGCCTGAAGCATTTCTACAAGCCTGAAGCACCAGCGAAGGTCTTTCTTGGCCTTCGCTGGCGCTTTA
>CAYYUU010000054.1:0-6225 GCA_964474955.1 uncultured Alcaligenaceae bacterium
ATAGTCGTCATTGGGTGGTAGCAAAAAGGCTTGATCTGGTGATACAAAGGGAGGATATTATGAACGAACGATTTACTGACACGACAAATTGGCCGGACTTGGCAATCGGGCTCTATGATCGATTAACAGGCCGCGGCGCAGAAATCACATATGATTTCCACAACATGGAGGTGTACATTCCGAGTAGTGCTAACCAAGATGCAAAACACGCCAAGTGGGTGTTCAATGGTGCTCTAACGATTCGCACTCGTGATCGCGGCAATTAGGAAAACCTATGAGACAACAACTGGATATCGCCGGTACAATGGTCTTGGAAAGTGAAGGCACGAGGGTGGAAATTACCGGTTCGGGAGACGTCGTGAATGTGGATCTCCCGAACTTCCGAGCGAGTTCACGGCTCCGAGAAGTCGCCGATTCGCTGGCAGGACTATTTGGAAAGCAAGGCGATTTCTTTCGGGTCGTCCAACAACGAGCCGATGTCAAGATACAGTTGCGTCTCGGAAAATCTGTCATCGGAACGCTCGATCCACATCGCCGTCCTGGTTTCCTTTCGCGGTTGCTTGGGGCGGCCCCCTTTCGAGTGCATCTGGGCGGACTCGTCTGGGCGAAACTTCGAGGATATTGACGTTCTCGATTTTCGACGGCTATGTTTTCCAACTCGTCTAAATCAAGCCTCCACCTCTCGGCGAATTCTAATATCATGATTCACCGAGAGGTTTTTTATTGTGTAACGGACCCCATTTTGGTTTTCAGGAGAAAGACACATGTTGACGGTTGGAGACAAATTCCCCGAGTACCGCACCCAGGCTTGCTTTGGGAACGAGAAGGAAGACCTCAAGGAAATCAGCAACGCATATCACAAAGACAAATGGGCCGTCTTTATTTTTTATCCCAAAGACTTCACGTTCGTTTGTCCGACAGAACTCGTGGAGTTCGGCAAACAGACGAAAGAATTCGCAGACCGAGACGCCGTTGTTCTTGGCGGCAGCACAGACAATGAATACAGTCACCAAGCATGGCGAAAGTCGCACGACGACCTCAGTACGCTGCCATATCCGTTGATCGCGGCCCAGAGACTGGCCCAGGACCTGGGTATCGTTCACCAAGGCGAAAATGTTTGCCTCCGCGCCACCTTCATCGTCGATCCACACGGGGTCATCCAGTTTGCGAGCTGCAATAGCTTGAGTGTTGGGCGCAGCGTTCACGAAGTTCTCCGAACGTTGGACGCCATTCAGTCGGACGAACTCTGCCCTTGTAACTGGAAAAAAGGTGAACCGACGCTGCAGGTCTAACTCTTGCGAATTATAAAATTAATTCCTCACGGCGATCGAACGCACTGGGAATACAATCAATGCGTCGGCTCAAGGGTCGACGCATTTTTCTTTCTGCCTGGTTCTCGCCGGTAGAATGATTTGACATTTCGCGACGACGCAACATTTACGTTTTCAGGAGAACACATCATGTCCAACGTAACACTCAATCAACTCGAGACCTTACGGGATGCGATTCCCGAGCCAGCCAAGGACCTGAAAATCAACTTGAGTAACGTTCTCGGCAGCGAAGTGCTCAATAAAGACCAAGTTTGGGGAGTGGCCCTGGCGTCGGTTTTCTACATCGGCGACTCTCAATTGAAGGAGGCCGTCCTGGGCGACGCCAAAGCCGATGGGATTTCCGACGGAGCGATGGAAGATGCTAAGGCGGCTGCCGCATTGATGGGAATGAACACCGTCTATTACCGGTTTCGGCACATGGTCGGTAAGGAATCGTATTCCCAAAAGCCCGCGAAACTGCGAATGCAAAAGATGCTCAAACCATCGACGAACAAAGCCGACTTTGAGCTGTTTTCGATGGCCGTCGCCGCGCTGGCCGGATGTGAGATGTGCATTACGACCCACGAAAAAAGCATCCTCGAACACGGACTCACAGAGGACCACGTCCACGAGGCCGTTCGGATCGCCGCGGTGCTTCAAGGCTTTCGAGTCGCGATTCACTTGGAATGAGGTTGTGCGCGACTAGTCCGTTCTGGGGACCATTGTCCGAGGTGACAGAGTAATTCGTCGACATCGACGGGCTTGACCAAGTGAGCGTCGAAGCCGACGTCTCGGGCGCGGCGTTTGGCCTCCGGTTGTCCATAGCCCGTCAGGGCCACGAGGACGACCGACCACCTGTCTTGAAAATCCTTGCGGATTCTCTCGGCCACTTGATAGCCATTGAGCTTCGGCAATCCGATGTCGATGAGGGCGATGTCCGGCGGGTTCGCGGTGGCCTTTTCGACGGCCTCGACGCCATCCGCCGCACATTCGACTTGATAGCCATTGATCCGAAGAACCTCGGCCAACATCTCTCGGTTCTCGGGGCTATCTTCGACAAGCAAAATGCGTTGCCCGCCGTGCGGGACGGGTGGTGCGGGGGAGACCGTCGGTTCGAGCCGAACCCCTTCCTCGAGGGCCGGAAGCTGGACCGTAAACTGGCTCCCTTTTTCAGGACCTTCGCTCTGAGCCAGGACTTGACCTCCGTGCATTTCGACGAGATTCCGAACGAGCGTGAGCCCAATTCCGAGTCCGCTTTGTGGTCGGTCGAGCGACGCCTCGACCTGGACGAACAGGTCAAACACGTGCTTGAGTTTGTCGGAAGAGATGCCGACTCCGGTGTCTCGAACGTGGACACACACTTGGTCGCCTTCGCGGACGGCTTCGATCGTAATCTTCCCTCCGTCGGGGGTGTACTTGGCGGCGTTGTTGAGCAAGTTCACCAAGATTTGCTCGAGACGGGCTGGGTCTGCTTCGACCATCACGGTCTTCCACGGAAGGGCGATGGACAGTTCGTGGTTCTTCTCGTTGATCTTCTCTTCCGACGTCCGGATGGCCGACTGAATGGCCTCGTTCAGGTCCACGACTTGCTTTCGCAGCGTGATCTTGCCGCAAGTCACGCGAGACATGTCGAGTAAGTCATCCAGCAGTCGGGCCATGTGCCGACATTGGTGTTGGATGACCTCGCAGATTCGCCCGAGTTGGGGAGTTCCGGAAGAGTGTTGGTTGAGCAAGTAATTCGCTTGCATTAAAGGAGACAAAGGGTTGCGGAGTTCGTGGGCCAGCATAGCGAGGAATTCGTCCCGACGATGGACTGCGTCTTGGGCTTCCTGGTAGAGCCGCACGTTCTCCAACGCCAGCGTCGCGCGATACCCGAGGTCTTCGGCAATGACGAGATCGGCTTGTCGATACGACTGTGAGCCCGACGATTTGAACATCGTCACGACACCAATTGTCCGACCGTGCGAGGCCATCGGGACGACGATGGCCGAGTGACTGCCGTGCTGACGGAAGAACCGCCATTCTTTCGCACAAGCCGAATCCAGGGGATAGAAATCGGGCGGGATTTCCTCGAAGATCTCTGGGGTCGCCAAGGCGAACAGTTGAGCCATGGCCATCGACGGCACTTCATGCTCGTCGGCATCGGCCAAGGCAGTCTTGGCGAGTCGCTCGATTTGCGGGTCTCGGTGGGCGATGACGCGATAGTCGCCGTGGTTCGGATCGAGACAGTGGATGACGCACCCGTCGGCGAGATACTTGACGATCAACGACGCCAGAGATTGAATCGTCTCGTGGAAGTCGAGGGAACTGGCCAGGACGGCGCTGGCGTCTGTCAGGAATCGAGCCCGTTCGGTGATCTCGCGGACCGACGCCAAGAACACCGGCTCCCCGTCCCACTCGGTTTCGACCACACGCATTTCTGCCACCCGAGGTTCGCCACCGTCCCGCACAACGTCGATCACGGTCGTTTCGCCCGACGCCAGGGGGATACCCAGCATCGACCCGACGAGTTCCTCCTCGTTTCGTCCGAGGAGGTCTTCGGCAGCGGTGTTGACGAGGCGAATGATGCCATTGCGTTCGACTATGAGAATTCCATCAGCTTGCTTGCCGATCAGATTGTGCAGTTGCTCTTGTTCCGTTGACATTGGCGCAATGTTAAGAGTTGAAGTCAGTTCCATCCGTGACAATCCGTGTCTTCAACGATCGAGGAAGGCATGTGCCGTTCTTATGGTTTGGAAAATACTATGGTGCGAAATTTTCCCAACAGTGCAAGGCTATTTCGGAATGTCCACCTCTGAAATTCGAATCAAGGTAGCAGGCGCAGTCGGGGCGAGGAATGGATAAGTGTCCGGTTCTTGTTTTTGTCGCAGGTACACGCGAGCCGCGTGTACTTTGGCTTGGCCGAATTTTCCAGGTACACGCGGCTCGCGTGTACCGACTAGCCAGACGACTATACACTTCCCATTGCTCGCGTGCCAACTCCTTTTTTCGGGCCAATTCCAAGATTGACTCGACAGCCCGCGTCAATCCTTTTGGAGTTCGTCTGGGGCTTCGAAAAGTTGGTTCAACCGTTGGACCTCCTCGGCGGCCATATACGAGAAACTGCCCGACAGGATGCCCGAGACGTCACGGAACGGCTTGCCAATGTGCATGCCCTTCCCGTCGATCGAAAATTCGCGGATGTTCTTGTCGTGCGCGGACCCACGCATTTTCAAGACCGTTAGGCCCCTTCGCATTTCGCCGTGGACTTCGGCATACCGAAGCAAAATGATCGAGTCAGTGATGGTCGAGATGTGGGCTTCGGTGATCGACGAACCGCCCAGCAAACTCGTGGTTGAGGCCGTGAACAAGCCGGCGAGTTCTCGGTCCTTGATGAACGAAGTTAAACTGATCACGAACTCCCGGAACATCCGCAACGTCGAAACTCGTTCGAGGGCCGACAAGCTGTCGATGGCGACCCGGTTTGGCTTGAACGAGACGATCGCCTCCTTGATTGCGATCAACTGGTCCTCCAGCGTCGCGGCCTCGGGATATTGGCACACGACTTTTAATTCTCCGGCTTCCTCCATCGCCTTGAAATCGATTCCCCAGCCGTGAGCATTTCGGAAGAGTTGCTCGCGGCTCTCCTCGAACGCCAACAACAAACACTTCTCGCCGGCCTTCGTTCCGCCCGCGATGAACTCGGTCGTGATGAGTGTTTTTCCGGTGCCAGTCGGCCCCGAAACGAGGATGATCGAATCACGATAAAACCCTCCACCGCACATCTCGTCGAGAATCTCGTTGCCCGAGCTGATTCGAACGTCGGTGGAACTTTGTCGCAATTCGATCCCCGAGAGCGGAATCACGATGATTCCTTGGTCGGGATTGACGGTGAAGGCGTACTCGCCTTTTTGGTGGCTTGTGCCGCGGAATTTCAGAATCTCAAGGGTTCGTCGCCGTTTTTCTTGTTCGAGGATATTCCGCAACACGATGACGTTGTCGGCGACAAACTCTTCGACCCCGTGGCGAGAAATGTCGTCGTACTCGCCGTTGCGTTCGCCCGTGACGATGGCCGTCGTGCCGAGTTTCTTGAGCGTGGCGTTGAGGCGATGGAGTTCTCGCCGGATCGTCGCTTCGTCAGGGAATCGGGTGAACAGGCTCGTAATGGTGTCGATGCTCACGCGTACGGCCCCCAACTCACGAACGGCGCTTTCGAGCCGGGAAAGAAGCCCTCCCAGGTCGTAGTCGCCCGAGAAGATCGTTTCCGTGTCGGTGATTGGCGATGCGTCCACGAAAGTCCAAAGCCCTTTCTCCTCCCACTCCAAAATGTCCCAGCCGAAGTTCAGCATGTTGGTTCGGATGTCGTCGACGGATTCCTCGAACGTCACGAACACTCCGGGCTGTTGAAACTTACCAATGCCTTCCACGAGAAACTGAGCGCATAGGACTGTCTTGCCACTTCCGGGCGTTCCGGACACCAAAGTTACTCTTCCTTGCGGGAGCCCACCGTAGCCGACCAAATCGAGTCCTTCGATGCCGGTGGGAATTTTTGTGATTCCCTTACGAGTGGGTGGCACCGTGAATTCCTCCTTGGGCATTCGGTTGCGCACTGAGTGGGAGATCAAGTCCGACCAAGACGCGGTCCTGGTCGGACAAATCGCCGACAATGCGTCGGCTCGGGAGAGGGAGTTCTCGGACGAGGGTCGGTGTGGCGAGGATTTTATTTTCTTTGGCTTGTTCCGGCTGTTCCAGAACGTCGATGACGAACATCTCGTAAGAGCCCCCAAGATTTACTTCGCAAATGCGCCGGAGATTCGCAATCGCCCGCTGGGATCGCGAAGTGTGTCCGGAAACATATAATTTCAAAACATATTTAATCATGGGGTAATCGTCTGCTGAGTTTTTGGGAAAAACTGGAACAAGGGAGCCGAAGTCT
>CAYYUU010000054.1:6235-14810 GCA_964474955.1 uncultured Alcaligenaceae bacterium
TGGCGCGCTATCTCCTCGGCGGCCGCGTATACATAGGAAAGGGCGGCGTGGCCGACTCGCCTCTTCCAGCCTTCCCGTCTAAGGCCCGACCGGTTGCCCCGCAGATCGCAACCGGTAGTGATTCCCGAGATAACCCATTAGCTCCAGGAGCAACAATCGGCTTTCGCTGATGTAGCCCCAAAACCGCATGCTCGAAATGCTGGCACGCTTTTTCGAGAGTGTTTCTTTGTGGATCTCGATGACGTCTTTGGGGCCGCAGTGACACCTTCCCAACTGATCCGCCAGCCCCCGCAGTTTCTCCGAGAGTGCAGGGGTGAGTTTGTATTGGCGTTGTTGTAAGGACGCATCGAGCAGCTGGGTGTACAGGATTACGGACGCCTCGAAAATGTCCGGAGCCGCTTCCTTGAGTGGCCGCTCCACCGCGAGCCCCGGAGACCCGTTTTCTTCCGGTGCCGTGACCGAAGCGATGTCGGTAAGTTGTTCGAGGCGATGAACTTCCATTTCGAGCATCCGAATCCTCTGTGCTTGTTGGCGGACTTTGACCTCGGCCAGATCCGCCCGATCCTTTTCTTTTTTATACGGTGTGATGTCAAGCAAAATCAATGCCGCCCCCGACAACAATCCTTCCTCGTTTCGCATCGGGTCCGCGGTGAGGGAGTAGTGCCGCTGGCCGACCTGACTTTCCATGGTTCTCCGAGTGGTCAGGTTCTCGACGTCGCCAAAACCGAGTTCGTCGAGCGTCCCTCCGAGCCGCTGGAGAACTTTTCTTAACGGTTGTCCGGCGAGATCGCTGGCGGCCGTTCCAATGACGTCTCCCATCGCTTTATTGCACTGCAAGATGTTGCCATCCAGGTCGACCAGACAAACTCCCTCACTGAGCGAATCAAAGAGTTTGTGCCAAAGGTCTTTGAGGCCGCCCAACTCTCGTTCCATGGCCTGCATACGCCGGAGAGTTCGAACCGCCGTGAGTATTTGTTCTTCCGTCGGGACGGACGCGAGGAGAGCGTCCGGAGAGATTCCGGAAGGACTCCCGTGCCCTGCTCCTTGAATTTGTACAATCGGGACGATCGAGGAGTTCGGGATCGTGCGATATTTTTCTCGGAGTTTATCCATGGCCGTCGCGCCCCAATCCCCTTCGAGGAGAATCAAAGCCGGCGTCGGGCCGATGTGCTCGACGGCCGCATCGACCGTGGGAACGTCGGTCAGTGCGTAGCCCGCTTGTTCCAACGTAGACAACAAAGAAGGTTGAGCAGCGACAGACCCAACGTGCAGGATCACCGGTTTGTTGGACAACTCTGGCATTGTGTGGGCCTTTCGTAAGGTCTACTTCCGCTCCCGGGCGACACGAAGTGTTCGGCAACAGGGTTGGTACGGAACGTGAGGTTTGGCGAACGTACTCCCGCTCAGTTCTCCTTGGTATATGAATTCTGGGGCTGCGAGTCCGAATTCGGAGGAGCACTGACGGACGAAGAAATGCGGCAAGAAAAGTGTCAACGGAGTCCGCCACATCGGCATTTCAGAAAATGGTCCGCCCTCAGGAAATCGTTCGAATCCAATTGTAGATAGTCGTTGACGAATGTTCCACACGGAATCGTAGATCGGAAACGAAAGAACGAGCCCTCCCTTTTGTTTACAATTCGGTGTAGAGTTTGGAAGACAGAAACGCCAGACTACGAGCGAGGAGTCAAGCCATATGCGTCCTTTCATCATCTTGATGTGTCTCTTTCTCCCCTTTTTCCAAAGCATCCAAGCAGACGAGCAGCGATCCGCCAACTTCGAATTCAAACTGCGTGGCGTCGATGGTCGTGTGCGAACACACCAGGACTGGGCCAAGAGCAAGTTCGTCGTCGTGTATTTCATGGGGACCGAGTGCCCTGTTTCGAAGTTATATATTCCCGAGATGAATCGCATCGCCAAGAAATATTCGAAACACGATGTGAGCTTCTGCGGTATCATTTCCGACCCGGAAGCGTCGCCCAAACAGGTTCGGGCGTTCGCGAAAGAATATCGGATTACGTTTCCGCTCCTTCTTGATCCCAAACAAATCCTGGCGCGGCACACCAAAGCCAAACGGGTCCCGGAGTGCGCCGTCTTGAATAATCGCGGAAAATTGTTGTACGGTGGACGAATTGACGACTGGTATTTGCTCAACGGACGCCGACGACGCGAGGCCCGCAAGCACGACCTTCGCGAAGCTCTCGACGCCGTCCTTGCGGGAAAAGCCCCGCGAGTCGAACGAACCAAGGCGTTTGGGTGTCCGCTTCCGGTGATTGCGGATTGAGTTTGAGATGTGTCTACGATTCAAGATCCAAGGAGAATCGCCCTCATGAAGACTCACGTTTGTGTTGTCGTTTTCTCGATGCTCGCGTTCGTCGGGCCAACTTATGCCACCGGCATCACGTATTGCAAGGACGTTGCGCCGATTCTCTTCCAGCACTGCGCGAGTTGCCACCGGCCTGGCGAAGTCGCACCGTTTCCGCTCTTGAGTTACAAAGACGCGGCGAAACGCGCGAACTTCTTGGTCGAAGTCACAAAGAGCAGACGCATGCCTCCCTGGAAGGCCGAGAAGGGACACATCCCATTCAAGAACGAGCGAGGGCTCTCCAAGGCTGAACTCGATGTCTTGGCGCGATGGGCCAAGGCCGGAGCACCGAAGGGCGATCCAAAAGACATGCCGCCGCTTCCTAAATTCAAGGAAGGTTGGGTGCTCGGCAAACCGGACTTAATTCTGCGAATGCCGGAACCTTACACCATCCGGGCCGACGGATCCGACATCTACCGATGCTTTGCCATTCCGACGGGACTCAAGGAAGATCGCACAGTTGCCGCCGTCGAGTTCCATCCGGGCAATCGGCGAGTCGTCCACCATGCCGTATTTTTCCTCGACAAGTCCGGACGCGGACGCAGACGAGACAAAGAAGAAAAAGGACCAGGATATGAATCGTTCGGCGGTCCGGGCGTCCCGGCGATCGGAATTCTCGGCGGCTGGGCTCCTGGTGTCACGGCTCGGTTTTGGCCGAATAACGTTGGTTGGTGGCTACCGGGAGGATCCGACCTGATTCTGCAAATGCACTACCACCCGACGGGCAAGGTCGAAAAGGATCAATCCGAGGTGGGAATTTATTTCACCAAGAAACGCGGCAAGAGCATCATTCCGTTCACGATCGGGACACGCCACATCAACATTCCCGCGGGCAAGAAGAATCACAAAATCACGGCTTACGCGACACTCCCGACCGACGTCACGGTCTATGGGACATTTCCACACATGCACGTGGTCGGTCGGAAGATCGAGCTTCTCGCCCAACTCCCGGGAGAGAAGAAAAAGAAGGTCCTCGTTCGCATTCCTGATTGGGACTTCGATTGGCAAGACCAGTATGTTTACAGGAAGCCCTTCAAGCTGCCGAAAGGAACGAAGTTCACGATCAACGCCGTCTACGACAACTCTAAAGACAACCCGTTCAACCCCAACGACCCGCCCAAACGAGTGACGTTCGGCGAACAAACGACCGACGAGATGTGTCTTGTGCCGTTGCTCGTCGTGCCAGAAAAACGTGAGGGGTACTACTCGATTATCCAGTACGTGCTGTTCCGGCGGATGATCGGAGAAGGATTGATTCCGGATAGCCGGAAGCGGCGGAAGTGAGTTGATTCCATCGACGCAACTTGGTTGTAGATTTGAAAGAGCCCTGTTTTACCGAACCGAAAGCAGGGCTCTTTTTGCTTTCCTCGACTCCTGGAACTTTGGTACCAAGGGCCTAGGAAGAATTAGCTCCCCCTGATGAAACTGTCTCCTGAAGAAGAAACCTTTCTGCGTCACTGGATGTACGACGAAGTGCATTACAAAGACGGGGTCGGTCCGGCCAAATCATTACAAGTGCAACACAGCGTCGCGCCTTCGGACTTTGCGACATTGATTGCGGCGACCATTCCCGATCCGCAGGTCCAACGGGAGGCAGGAGCGTCTCCGTCCCACAAACTCGCCTCCGGCTTGGCCGTGGTCGTCGGAACAAGCACTCCAAAGCCGAGTAGAACAAGCACGCGCGTCATTGCAGAACCGACGACAAGTCAAGTAGCTGTTAAATAACTCCTCTAAACATGCCGAGTGAGAAAGTGTAAAGTGAGGCACTCTCCCTCGATAGTTCCTCGGGGTTTTCTTGTGAGCGAGGATTGGCCCATGCTGCCAGGTGAATCAGAGAGTCGTCCTTCCTGGGTAGATGAGTTATCGGATGAAGAAAGACAGGAGTTGATCGAAGAACTCCAGAAGGAGAAAGAAGAGTTAGACGCCCTCAAGGCAGAAACACAAGAGCCGTATCTCAAATATCTTCGATCCTTGGTCGGTCCGTATGCGGATGTTCTCATCCACCACAAGACCGAAACGTTGAGGAGTATTCATAGCCCTGACCGTGCGATCCGGAAAGCTGCCCTATCCGTAGCCCATACCCATTGGGGTTTGGCGGAGGAAATCGCGGATCGGTGTGAGGTGATCGCGAGAACAGACCCGTGTGAAATCGTCCGAGAGACAGCATTTGCTGTCCTCGGATGTTCATACTTTGAAACGAAGGACTCGCGAATTGGTCGGTTGTTGGCAGAAGCGGTCAAGAACGAAAAGTTTTCAGAAAGAACGCGACTCGATGCGTTTTGGTGGCTTGTGGTTGTCGATGGAAAATACGAGCACCCCTACATCTCTTGTTACGATGTATCGATGTCGAATATCGACTGGGGCCTTGTCGAAAGATATCTGCGACATTGATAGGATGGACCTTGGCTCACCTACTTGTTGTGTCACTTGAGGTGAGCCTAAGCTCCACGTAACAAGCGTTAACTCCCTTCTTCTTTCTTCTCCGCTCCTGCCGTCGGCTGAGTCTCCAGCGCCGAGGGCTGGTTCTTCAACATCGCAAGTTGCACGAACCGAGCAACCTCCGCGAAGACCAATACCGACGCCGTCACCGCTATGATCACGAGCCATTGCGTCAAACTTAGTGGCTCGACCTTGAACACCGAGCCCCCGATCGTCACGATAATGATCTGCCCAATCGCCACCGTTCCGGCGATGGCCAGGAACGTCGGGTTCTCCCAAATTCTCGTCAAGCCGCTTTCCTTCGGAGTCAACGAGCGACAGTTGATCTGGTTCCACACCTGGAAGAACACATAGAGCGAGAAGAACAAACTCACTTGCAGCACCGTGAAGTGGATGTCCACCCACGCGTAGTTCACCACCTGCGTTTCTTTCTCGCCGTCCTTCTCGATCTCGTAGAATCGTTTCGGGTTCTTTTTGTCCTCGGTCTTGTCGACCTGAATGTACGCCTTGTTGTCATTCAAAGTGACGTAGTGCTGTTCCTTCGACTTGTCGTAGCCAATGTCCAAAACGTTCTTTTCCGATTCGTCTTTCTTGTGGGCGAAGAAATACTGTTGCTCGTCGGTACTATACGCCAGTTTGTCCTTCTTCATTTCGAAACGCGAACCGGCACGCTCGACCGACCAGTCCGCATTCTTGGCTGTCTCTTCGGAGTGGAAGGCCCACTGACCCGGGACATACGGAGAAGGAGCAACCGCCGGTCCGCCCTTCATCACGAACAACATCGTCAACATCACGACGATGAAGAACGAGCCCGTTCCGAGGATCGTCTTGAGCATGCCCGGGGATATGATGCTTTCGTCTTTCTTCTTGGGCGGTAAGTCCATCACACCTTCGCGAGGCGGCTCGGAACACAACGCAATGGCCGCGAATGTGTCCATGATGACGTTGATCCACAAGAGCTGCAGGACCGTAAACGGAGCTTCGACGCCGAGGAACACGCCCAGGAAAAAGATGACCAACGCGCTAAAGTTAATCGTCAGTTGGAACTGGATGAATCGTTGGATGTTGTCGTAGAGCGAACGCCCCCACTTGACGGCGCTGACGATCGTCGAAAACGAGTCGTCGAGCAAAACGATGTCGCTGGCTTCTTTCGCGACCTCGGTTCCGGCAATCCCCATCGACAAGCCCACGTCGGCTTTCTTGAGGGCCGGTGCGTCGTTCGTCCCGTCGCCCGTCACGGCCACGACTTCGTTGAGTTCCTGAAGCATCGTCACGAGACGGTACTTGTCACCCGGTAACGCCCGGGCCAGGACTCGCAAGTTCGAGAGTTTCTGCTTGAGCCCTTCGCGGTCCTTCTCGAACAACCCCTGGAAGTGCGAAGACGTCATGATGACGCCATCTTCGGCGTTGATTGGTTGTTCGGCGTTGTCGATCAGATGGATTTTGTGAGCAATCGCCCTGGCCGTCTCGACGTTGTCGCCGGTGACCATCTTGATCTGGATGCCCGCATCGCGGCATCGGTCGATCGCTGCCGGAACGTCATCGCGGAGCGGATCACGAATCGACACCATGCCCACGAACGTCAAGCTCGTTTCGAGATCGTCCTTGCGATCATGGAGTTCGTCTTCGGTCGTCGGCATGTCCGGCGGAAGTTCGCGATACGCAAACGCAAGCGTCCGCATGGCCTCGATGGCCGACTGATTCAAAGACTTCTGGACGGCGTCGCGAGCTTCGTCGTTCCAGGCTTCGACGATCCCATCGGCCTTGAGATAGTGCGTGCTCCGTTCGAGCAGAATTTCCGGAGCCCCTTTCACGAGCGAGACCATCTTGTCGCCGTACTGGACGACCGTCAACATCCGCTTGCGATCGGCGGAGAAATGCAGTTGATACTTGGCCTCGAAATCTTTCCGCAGTTGCTTGTAATCGATACCACCTTCCTCAATGTATTGGAGCAATGCCCCTTCGGTCGCATTCCCGATCGTGTGAACTTTGCCTTCTTTCTCTTCGAGATACGCCGTCGAGTTGACCGCCGAGTTAATCGACATGAGATTGATGGGCGTGTTGTCGCGCGGCCACGATGTCTCTTTCTCCGGCACGACCCAGCCGTCCTGGCCGCGGTCGTAGATTTTTCCTTCCCAAATGAGCCGCTCGACCCGCATCTTGTTTTGGGTGAGCGTTCCTGTCTTGTCGGAACAAATGACGGTCGCCGAACCAACGGTCTCGCACGCGACGAGTTTTCGGACGAGCGAATTGGCCCGCGTCATCTTCTGCATGGCGAGAGCTAGCGAGATCGTCACGCTCATCGGCAGCCCTTCGGGAACGGCCACGACGATGATGATGACCATGTTCACGAAATAACTGAGCAGCACGCTGAAGACTTCGAGCGTTTGGTCCAACGTGCCGGGAATGTAAATTTTGGCCGACACGATCCCATAGACCAGCTGAGCCAGGAAGATGGCGCCCGCGGCAATGTATCCGACGAGACTGATTTGCTCGGCGAGCTTGGTCAACTTGACTTGAAGCGGAGTCAATTCCTTGGAGATCGTGAGCTTATCTTTGATTCGTTTCTCTTCGCTCGAAGCAGCTTCTTCTGCTTCCTCCTCTTCGGCAGCAGAGAGTTTGCGGGCAATCTTGCCGAGTTCGGAGTTATCCCCGACCTCGGTGACGAGCATTCTCCCGGCACCATCGACGACTTGCGTGCCGCGATAAATAGAACCTGGATGGCCGGGACCCGAATCGGTCTCGTCGTCGGGACGAACGGTTTTTCGAATCGCCTCGGATTCTCCCGTCATGAGGGACTGGTCGATTTGCAGTTCCTTGGCCGTCAGAATCCGTCCGTCTGCCGGAATTTCGTCCCCCATTTCGAGTTGGACGACATCTCCGACGACGACATCATCCATCTTGATCGTTTGGAACTCTCCGCCGCGTATGACCTTGACCTGGACGTCTTCTTTCTGGGCGTTGAGCAATTCGAATTCGCGGTCGCTGCGATACTCACTGAGGAACGCGACCCCCGTGGCGAGGATGACGGCGACCATCACGGCCATCCCTTCCACCAGGAAATGTCCGGTCCCAAGCCCGAAGAAGAACAGCAACACCGCCAACCCGAACATGAGCGAGGGCAGCCATCGTTGTTGGCGAATCACGACCGAGCCGACCAGAACAACGACAACGCCTATGAGCGAGACGATTCCGAGCACAGCTTCCGCCCGGAACAAGTCGACGATCATCGACAGCAGCGCCGCCGCGAGCAGGATCTTGATGATGGGGTCTTCGAACATCGCCAGGAACTTCTTCCAGAGCGGGTCGCGAGGAAGCGGCGTGAGACGGTTCGCGCCAAATTGCGAGAGACTCTTTTCCACCTCGCTCGGAGACAGGCCCGTTTCCACAGAGGTGCTGAGTGCTTGTTTTACTTCGGCCAATGTTCGCATGAGAAACTGTGCTCCGAACCCAAGATCGGTTGATCGTCGGCAGAGTGATGCCCTTTTTTGGTCACAGAATTAGAGTATGAGATGGGGGTTCGACAGAAAGGTAGTCGGGAGATTTTTCGGTTCCCAAGGCAACGGATACCCGGCAGCACGAATATACTACAATCAAATAGGTGTGTTTGCCCCGCGCCCGTACTCTTTCCGAAAACTTTGCACTCTTTACGACTTTTTCACAGTCCGAAACACCCTCTCCGCTATATCACAAATTCGGGAAGCCCAAAGAATGGGGAACCTCCCAACTACCGCGGAGATCTCTGGAATATGGGGGCTAGCGGATGGGATTTTC
>CAYYUU010000055.1:0-14810 GCA_964474955.1 uncultured Alcaligenaceae bacterium
AACCAATGATCTAGGTCGCAAGTTCCATAGCAATTCGCAGGGCTCCTATCCATTGGGCTTTGGCCCGCAAGAGGTAGCCTTTCCGAAAGGCTTCCGCACCAGCTTGATACTGTTCGGCCCACGGCTTTACGAGATTGCCCTTGATGCGCTTTCGCGAATCCGTCTGCCTTTGGCTTGCGTGTGACATCGAGGGCTCTCAAATCATCGCGACGAACAACACTGCCTCGCAACAAAGATGCATCTTGTCTGGCTTTCCTTTGGTTTCGTGGGTGCGAGCCCGTCCGCTTGCAGTGTCTCCCGCACCAACTGAGAGACCGAAAGAGCGAACTGCACTTCCCCTTCGTCCAGGTCCATGTGCACCAACTCTCCCAAAGTTGATTCCCCATGCATGTTGGCGACGAGATCCGCGACGTTCGAAATCTCCCGCGGAGTCAAGTCTGCGAACGCGAGCCGCAACTCGGGCAACGCCTTCAAAAACGTCTCGTCGTCCCACCCGTTGAATTGCTCGTCGATCGCCTGGACAATCTTCGTCACTTGCCACGCCACTTCGCGCGCCGTCGCCAACAGCCCTCGTAAGATCCCACAACTCTTGCGAGGATCGGAAGTCCCGCCCAGGTACCCGCTCGTAATGGCGATCAATTCTCCTTCGTTGATTTGCCCCTCGCCATACAGAATGCCCGCTGCCGCTCCGACGATGGTAGGCTGGGCTTCAGCGGGAGTATGTTCGACGATTCGCCGAAGTGCCTCATAAAACAAATCGCTGTCGAGTTCGGTCTCTTCGTCCGCTGCTGGCTCATCTGGTTGCAACACACTCGCCACAACTTCCCGCAGCGACGACAACGAGCGGATGATGTCTGCCACCGCGTCGTCGGGACACGTCGCAATCTCCGACAGCAAATGACAGGCCCGTCGATAAGCCGCCGTAATCAAAGTGGGGATGGCCATCAGATTCGTAGCTTCCAGAGGTTCGCGAGAATTGCCGAGAAGCTCCAGTTGAGAAAGCCCTCTCGTCACCGAAGGAAGAAGTGGATCTTCAGCGATGTGGATTCCGACGAGTCGAGCGATGGTCGGAGTTTGTTGATGCAAGCCCAGGCGACACGCTCGAATGAGAATCTCGACAGCGGCGGCGGTCGAACGGCCCATGCCCTCGTCTTCGAGTTGAGCGATGTGTTGCCGCAATCGATTTCCGGCCGCGACTTCGACCGTCGGGCCATAGATCGACGCTTCGATCAACGCACTCTCGGTCGCGGGTGACCAACAAACTTGCCAGTGTTCGAGCATCAGATCCAACCCTTGCCCGGTCACGAAGTCCGGCCCGCTTGTGAAGACCGCGAACTCAATTCCGAGTTCGGTCAGCCGATGAAATAGACGGCTGGTCTCGCGGTGGTTCACTTTCCGATAGAGGTCGAGCGTCACCTCCCGTCGCTCGACTTTGTCCAGCGAAATTCGCAGACGACGAGCCTCACGATAAAAGTCATCAACGATCGGCGGCACGCCAGATTCCGGAGGCGTCTGGCCGATTCGATTTCCGGAGAGTACACGCTGAACCAGCTGCAAAAGAAATTGCCCCTCGGCGTCGACTTCGCCTTTGACGAAACAACTCCGAACGCCGTCGAGGACGTCTTCACGGAGCGGCCACTTGTGCCCACGAAGTTTGGCGAGTTCCTTGGTCATCTGGACGGCGGCGATTGCGTCAGGAGTTGAGAGCCGCGTGGACATATTCTGTTCGCGAGTCGCACGCCCAATCTCGACGAGGATATCGGCAGCAGCCAGATTGCGAGCCTGGTCGGAATCGATTTCCTCTCCCAGAGCCTTCGCTTCTTGAGTAGCGTTCCACATTCGTTCGTAGAAGGCCGGACTCGGCATCCCACTTTGATATCCGGCGAGCGAATCGAGCTGGTCGTAACTATATCGCATGAGCCACGAACCATATTCGTCATCCTTCATTGCAAGCCGCTTGGGCCGCTTGGTTTTCTTCGCAACCAATTCGGGCAACGCGACGGTGTGAAAGCCACCCGTCACGACGAGGATGGATTTAGTCGTCTTCTCCAATTCGTCGATAATCGCCGCAGCCATACAAGCTTCGCGCGCGTTCGTACCATCCCGATTCAGATCGTCTTCGGTATAAGAGAACCTTGCCATCAAACACCACGTAGCCACGCGATCAATGAACGCAACGGTATCAATGGCATCCCACTGCGACTCAAATAGATGATCCCAGAGTTCGTTGAAATCGCGACACCCGAGCCGCTTCGCCAGAACTTGGACGTATTCGCTATGCATCAAGTGCGGATCGGCGGCGAGTAAATCGATCGTGACTTCGTCTTTTCTGGGCTGCATCCCGGCATGATACTGAGCCATGATCTTTTCGGGATATTCCAGATCGATGAACCGAATGCGAGCCCCGACTGCATGACCACTCCGCAACGCCACGAACTCCGGCGAATATTCACAAAACGGATAGTACGCCGCGAACCGTGCAGCGGGAAACTCCTGTGATGGCTCTTGCTCGGCGCTGTCTTCGGTCGATTCAATTTTCGAGCGGATACGTCCTTTCTTATCCACGTAGGACGTGTAGACAGCCACAGGACAAACACAGGAGTCTTTCGACAATAATTCGACGAGCGAATCGAATGACTCGGGACCTTCGATCAAGACCGCCTCTGGTTTGTGAGTCTCGATCCAACGCTGGATGTGGCCCGCACACGCGGGGGAATGATGCCGAATAGGAAAGTATGTCACACGCTCCGAACGCAGCCGTGGGAGGAGGTTGTTCACTAACTTCTCAGGGTCTGGGTGGGGCAAGTTTCGCTCCTGGTATCCGTTATTCTAATCTCAGTTCGAACATGATCAGCATGGCGAAGCAATGTCCGAAACACAGTGGGGGACTGTGACGGGGAAGTGTATCCGTGGCTCAAATCGTAGCTGTGTGTCCTTTGCCACTGCGTGACAATGACAGAGCGATCTGAGTTCCGATATCGCCGCATTCGAAGCGGAACTATTTACTCCGTGTTCTGGTTGGACTTTTCAAGGCTATGTCAAAGGAGCATACCAAGTGGCTGATGGAACAAAAGCCGTAACACTTTCCTGATCTGAAGTTGGTCTTTCCGTTTTATAACACTTTACCACCCAGCTACCAATTCGCAGATCCATCCATTTCGCTTTGCAAGTGTGCCGCGGACCAAACGAACAACTCGGTTTGTCTGTTTGGGCCTTACAATTCTTCGAGGCTCCAACGAACCTGGGGCGATCAACTTTGTTCTTGGGATGCGTTTTTCGAGCAGGAAACGCGAAATGTGTACTCAAAAGTCGCAAAACCCCTGATCAGAGGCTTTACGGCTTTTGAGTACGCGATGCCAATGTTTGGTTCCAAAAACATATCCAAGCGAGGCAGAGCCAGGCAGGATCAAAACCGGCAAAAGGGACAATGATAAAGTTTCCCGGTCCGCGGCCTGAGTTCGGTAAACGTCTGGGCCTTTACGCCTTCGAGTGAGACTTTTCTTTTCTGCCTCTCAATCCCACAATCCTCAACTCTCGACTCGTCTTGCAACAGTTGGCGATCCGAGTATAGTTCCCCACTCAAAAATCAATCATTTGCCGGACCGATCCGACGATAACTGGTTCCCTTCAAGGAAGGGGTGCGGGGAGATGGCGTATCATTGGCGACTGACATTTTGTCTGATCGTTTTGCCCTTGTGGATGTTGGCAACACCCACGGTTAACTTGGCACAGGAGCCCTCGGCCCCATTTCCCGAGATGCCCGAACGACAACAGCCAAAAGACAAAGTCATCCAGGACTCAGCCACCGTGGTATCGCCGGAACTTGTTTACTCTGGACCTCCTCCGGGGCCGCACCCTCCACCGCTCGTTCCGCTGGGAAGTCCGTGTTGTCCGCCGCCGAAGCATGGTTTTTTTGCTGGCGCAAACCTCTACGTCCTGCGGCCTTTCGTCGCGAACAACACAGCCTTCGAGATCACCACCGGATTTACAACGAGGACGTTCGAACGGACCATCACCGAATTTGCCTATGACTACGACGTGTCCCCGGTAGTGTGTGTAGGCTGGATTCACCCCGACGGACATGTCGGATTTCAGTTCCGGTATTTCTCCTTCGACCAGGAAGCCAACGAACTCCGCGCATCGTTAAATCCAGCCCAGGCGAGGACAGCAAGGATTCTGCCGCCGAGCGGATTGCGTGACCCGTTGTTGTTCTTTGGTTCCCGGGGAACTCTCCTTCAATTCGGGATTGGGCAGGACATTCTGACTTTCGCCAGCGACCTCGACATTGATACGGTCGATGTCGAGGCCATTTGGAAGGTTCATCATCAGTGCTTCCAACTCGACCTGACCGGTGGTGTGCGATATCTGCACCTGGGCCAGACATACATGGGGCAGTTGACGAATCAAGGGTTCGCTCCGACTGGCGTGTTGGTCTCGGAGCTCCAACTGTTGACGTTCAACCAAACGTTCGACGGAGGTGGTCCGACACTCGGACTCTCGGGCAAGTATTGGATTGGCCCGAAAGGTTTAGCTCTCTTCGGTTCCGCGAGAGGTTCGTTGTTGGTCGGGACGCTGGTCCAACGCACGTCATTTCGCACAGACGTTGTCGACCCAAGCGGGTTGATCGATGCGGAGGACTTCACGGGCCAACTGAACATCGACAGAACGTCCCACGACGTGTTGCCCGTTTTGGAACTCGAACTTGGAATGGAGTACGGCTTTCCCCTGGGATGGGGACATGCGTTTCTGCGAGCGGCGCTCGTTTCTCAATCGTATTTCGGAGCGAATAACGCACGCGGAGACGACAGCAACTTGAGCCTGTTCGGGGCGCAGTTCGGAGTTGGATATGAGTACTGAGGAAGGTGGAATAGCAAGGTGGTCTTGAGGAACCAGCGAAGCCGGCCTTCAGAGATGTTGAAACACTAACTCAGTTGAGGAATCCGGAACATGTTCACCAATTTCCTCGTAGTTCTAATCGGGTTCTTTGTGCTACTTGTTTCCGATACTACCCGTGACAAGTCGCTCGACTCGATCAAACAAGGCGAAGTAATCATCGTTGAGTGTCCCGGTATCGAAATCTCAGCCCAGGATGCCAGAGAACTCTTGGGCAACACAGACAGGTGCAGCAGTTTCCAATCTGCGAATTTAGAGACGAATTTCAAGATGCATTACGGCCAGCTTGGAGTGAAGATTGTGTTCTTCCCCGGCAACGAAATGTGTTGGGCAACGCCAGGTTATTTCCCAACCGGCGGACGACTCATTTCCATCAAGTGGACGCGGCTTTGATTGGAGACCGCGTTTCGATACTACTCAGCAAAACAACTCCGCCACGGGCACGCAGAACCCTGATAATTCTGGCTCGCCGTTGAGTTCATCGTCCAGGTTGACCATCTCCAAGTTCTGCTCAGGACGATAAATCCGAACAGCCCGATCGTAAGGATCCACGACCCACACCAACGGGACGTTCGCGTTGAGATAGAGTTCGACTTTGTCGTGAGTGTGTTGAATAGTGTCGTTCGGCGAGAGAATCTCCACTGCGAAAGTTGGCACGCCTTCGATGATCGTACTGTCCACAGGTTGATTGGCGGCCAGTTCCGCAGAGATGTAGACGACATTGATTCCCACAGTCGTGTCGGGGTCTTGGGCGAGACGAACGCCGACCTCTCCGGAGAGAAATCGACCTCTCGGTTCGGTCTGTGATTCGCACCATCGTTCGAGAAAATACCCAATCCGAAGTACTCCCCGAGCATGGAAGCGATTGCGGATTGTCATGGGCCGTTCCCGAAGTTCTCCTGCCACGAGCCAGCTTTCGACCCCGTCTTCGGGAAGAGCCAACAAGGTTTCTGTGGTCATTGGTTCGGCGGCTGTCGCCATGGATCAACTCCAATTAATCTCGCGATCTTCCAACGTCACCTCTTAAATGCACAATATACCACACTTGCCTCGGCGAGCCTTGGGAACTTCCATGTTGTTGATTTTGGTTTGGCGTAGCTTTCCGCAGCAAGATGCAACAGCCACTGAAACCAAAACATCGGTCCTTTTCTGCCTTCCACCTTCCACCTTTCGTTCACCCCTGCAATTCTTGAAGATGCGAGACGATCCAGTCGGGCAGTAGTTCGCAGACCTGCTCTTTATACTCCGGATGGCAGTACATATGCCGGAGGTACTTGGGGACGAGAACGCGGCTGGGTTCGAAACCGGCATTCCGCACGAGCGGTTCGACTTTCCGGCGGAGCTTGGCCACACTCCCACCATTCCCTTTGGCTTCGAGTTCGAATTCCAGCTCTCGAAAATTCCCGCACAAGTCCAGCTTGATTTCGACTCCGAGCGGTGCCAACAGCCATTTGAGGTGCTGTGTTTCGGCTTCCACGACCTTCTGGAGTTCAGGATATTTCTGGTCCAGCCGCAGTTCCCGTCCCAAATCCGCAGCCGACTGTTCTTCAAAAAACTTAAGCGAGTCCGATTCCAGGACACTGAGTCCCTCCTCCGAAAGACTCGCGACTTTAGTCGTCACCCAGTAGGGCCGACGACGACCAGTGCAATAAATCTGCCGGATCGTTTCGGCGTTCTTTAAAGCATCGAGGTGCGGCGTGTCGTAGTAGAGGTAGGTGCGGATTTCGGGATTCGGTCGGCTTTCCTTCTCCGCCGTCTTCAAGGCTTCTTTCTTGCCCTTCTTGCGGTAGTGGTCCAAAAGGTTGTCGCAAAATACTCGTTGTAACCGGGCGACGACGTTTCGGAACGGAACGGAACAAGGGATATTAAACTTGACCTCGATTTCGGGCGAGAATCCGAGTTGTTTCATGGTGGGCCTTCTATCGTTTGTCATAAATTGCCGCAGTGCAGAGCAGACCAATCCATACGTGTCGGCGACGCAAGGAAAGTCCTCCTTGAGGATGGGTCACCAAAAATGCGCCACTTGTTGATCCGAGTGCCCCTACTTCCGCTTTGTGCTTTCGGTTTTGGTTCCTCTTCCTCTTTCGTTTATTTTGGAATGATGGCGGCACGTTTCCACACTCGAAAATGATATGGACACGGCGGACTTTTGCTGCGATTCGAAGAGCAATTTTCTGAACCGCACGAAAAGCCCGAATCTGCTCAAAGTCTCTCACTCTTGCTTCGGATTGGGAACCAACACCACCGTCCGATTCGAAAAACCAAAGGGAGCACTCCACCGAACTCTTCCCCTGGACAGAACCCCTTTTCGCCTCTATGTTGACATAACCAGTATGGCTCCCTAGGATTATCAACTTTACGATCCCAATAAAGCACAGCGAGTACGTGAAGGTAACTTCTCATGGCAGTCCCAAAGCGACGCACGTCGAAAGCCCGCAAGGGAAAACGACGGAGCCATATCCACGCCCCAACCATTCAAGTTCAATACTGTGAGCAGTGCGCGGAGCCGACGTTGCCCCACCGCGTTTGCCCCAACTGCGGCTACTTCCAAGGCCGAGTCGTGGTCGAAACTGAGGAAGAGGAGAAGTAATAGTATGCAACTCGCTCTGGACGCCATGGGCGGCGATCACGCACCCGGTCCGATCGTTGCCGGCGCTGTGCAGGCAGTTGCCGCCGACCCCGAACTCTTTGTCACGCTCGTGGGAGATCGCGGCCAAGTCGAATCGTGCCTCCAGGAATCCCCCGGCTTCGACGACGTTCGAGATCGTATCGATGTCTTTCATTGTAGCCAGGTCGTCGGGATGCACGAGTCTCCCGTCGAAGCCCTGCGTTTCAAACCTGATAACTCGATCAGTCGATGTTGGGAGCTTCTTTCTCAAGAGAAAGTCAACGCCGTCGTCAGCGCGGGAAACACAGGCGCGATGGTCGCCGGAGGAATGCTCCGCCGATTGTTCCTCAAGCACGTTCGTCGACCCGGGATTGCTGCCGTGTTGCCGACGCTCAAAGGACAGTGCATTCTCCTCGACGTCGGCGCGAACATCAACCCAAAGCCGATCCATTTATATCACTACGGGGTGATGGGCGACATCTACGCGAAACAAATCTTCAAGTGCGAGAAGCCCAAGATTGGGCTCATGAATATCGGTTCGGAAGAACAAAAAGGCCACGACCTCGCGAAAGAAACGCACGCCCTTTTTAACACGAGCATTTTGAAAGAACAGTTCATCGGAAACATCGAAGGACGCGACATCTTCCAGGGTGTCGCCGACGTTGTCGTGACGGATGGGTTCGTCGGAAACGTCGTGCTCAAAACGTGTGAGGGAATGTTCGAGTTCGCCATGAAGCTCGTCGGTGGTGCCCTCCAACAAGCCCTCGACGGAGAACGAGACAAGGCTCTGGGGGCGATCCACAACCTCGTCCGCAAACACGAATATCACGAGCAGGGTGGAGCCCCGCTTCTCGGGATCGCCGGGATTTGCATTATTTGTCATGGCAGTTCGGGTGACCGGGCCATTAAAAATGCCCTTGGAATGGCAGCAAACTATGCCCGCGTGAAACTCAATGCCAAGATCGTGGAAGAACTCGAATCAAAGCCGTTGCATCGCCCACCGGAAGAATAAAGATCACCACGCCCTCAGGAGGAGGCCATGTCTCGCCTCGCGTTTCTGTTCCCAGGACAAGGTGCCCAATTCGTCGGGATGGGGCAGGAACTCTACAACACCGTTCCCGCAGCGAAACAACTCTTCGACGAGGCCGCCGAAATTCTCGGCAACGATTTGCGCGAAGTTTGCGAGATCGGTCCCGAAGACCGTCTTAATTCTACTGTGGTGAGCCAACCGGCCATCTTCGTGGCGAGCCTCGCCGCGTTAGAAAAATTGCGAGCCGAAGAGGGAAATCCCGAAGGCAATTGTGTCGCGACGGCGGGCTTGAGTCTGGGCGAGTACACGGCGCTTGTCTTTGCCGGAGCAATGTCGTTCGCCGATGGAGTGCGTTTGGTCCAACGTCGTGGCGAAGCCATGCAAGAAGCCGCCGACGCGACGAAGAGCGGAATGGTCAGCGTCCTCGGGCTCGACGCCGAGAAACTCGAAGCGGTGTGCGCACAGGCGAGTTCCAAAGGACTTGTCAAGATAGCCAATTTGCTTTGTCCTGGGAATATCGTTGTCTCTGGCGCCGAAGAAGCCATCGCCGAGGTCGAGAAATTGGGTCCCGAAGCTGGGGCCATGAAGTGCATTCGTCTTGCGGTCGCCGGAGCCTTCCATACGGAACTCATGAAGCCCGCAGACGAAAAGTTGGGCGAAGCCCTGAAAGGCGTCGATCTCAAGGCACCCCGGATTCCGGTCTGGTCGAACGTCGACGCGAAGCCCCACACAGACCCGGATGAGATTCAAGACCTTCTTGTTCGCCAGGTGCTGAATCCGGTCCTTTGGGAGCAGACAATCCGGAATCTGATTGCCGACGGAGTCGAAGAGTTTTACGAACTTGGTCCCAAACGAGTCCTCGCCGGACTGATCAAGCGAGTCGAACGCAAACGTAAGTGTACGAACATCGAGGCGTGATCGTCCGTGGGATTTGACCAGCGAACGCCTCACCACGAACGGACGCGACGAACGAAAACGTACCGAAGTCTCCCTGTCTTTCCAAAACGCCCATCCTTCGATACATTTTCTCTTCTGTCTGAGGCGTAAATTTTGTACATCTAAGAAGATCAGCGCAACCGGCAATACCCCTTGTCGAGAATGCGACTGCTATGGTACATAACCCATTGACGGCCTGTTTCCAAGACGTCTGGGTTGGCCGTCATCAAGCCGAGGATTGTCCGGCCAGGCTTTCCCGGGCTGCTTAGGAGGAAAATAAATCGTGGCAACTACTGAAGAACGTGTCGTCGACCTCGTCTGCGAGAATCTGGGTGTCAATAAGGAAACCGTCACACGCGAGTCGGCCTTCATCGAAGACCTCAACGCCGACTCCCTCGACATTGTCGAACTCGTGATGGAGCTGGAAGAAGAATTTGATATCACGATTCCCGACGAAGAGGCCGAAAAGATTAAAACGGTTGGGGAAGCGATCGATTACATCGAAAGGGAGCAAGGGAAAAAATGACAACGACCCGACGTGTTGTGATCACGGGGATGGGCACGGTCAATTCGCTCTCCAACGAGGTCCCGGCCTTCTGGAAGGCTCTCCTCCAGGGCAAGAGTGGGATCAGTCCCATCGACCAGATCGACACCGCGGATTTCAAAGTCAAGTTCGGGGGGGAAGTCAAAAACTTCGACCCCGGCAACTTCATTGACGCAAAGGCGGCCAAGCGACTTGACCGTTTTGCGCAGTTCGCGATGGCTGCGTCCAAGGCGGCCATGCTGGACAGCGGTTTGCCGCTCGGCAGTGATGGTCGGCTCGACTCGAGCAAGGAAGACCCCTTCCGCTACGGAACCATCATCGGTTCGGGCATCGGCGGGCTCGCGGAATTCGAAGAGCAAAAAGAGAAGATGATGAAGGGCGGACCGGGCCGCATTAGCCCGTTCGTCATTCCCAAGATGATCGCCAACGCCGCCTCGGGGAATGTATCGATTGCGTTCGACCTTCGGGGACCGAACACGACCGTGGCGACGGCTTGCGCGTCAGCCGCAAACGCCATTCTCGATGCCGCCCGCACCATCAAATTCGATTACGCCGACGTGATGGTGACAGGTGGAAGTGAAGCCGGCATCACGGGGATGGGTCTTGGTGGGTTCATTCAAGCCCGCGCATTGTCTCAACGAAATGACGACCCCGCCGGTGCGAGTCGTCCGTTCGACATGGACCGCGACGGTTTCGTGTTGAGCGAAGGCGCCGGGATTCTCGTCCTGGAAGAACTCGAACACGCCAGGAAACGCGGCGCGACGATCTACGCCGAGATTAAAGGTTGCGGCGCCACGGCAGACGCCCATCACATCACGGCACCTCATCCCGAAGGCGCGGGAGCCGTCCGCGCGATGCAGTTCGCCATCGAAGACGCACAGGTCAATCCCGAAGACATTGGCTACGTCAACGCTCATGGAACGAGTACCGCACTCGGCGACGTGGCCGAAACAACGGCCATCAAAAAAGTCTTCGGAGCCCACGCCTACAAGCTCGCCGTCAGCAGTACAAAAAGCATGATCGGCCACCTCCTTGGGGCCAGCGGTGGGGTCGAGGCCATTGCGTGTGCCATGACGATTCGATCCGGCGTGATTCATCCGACGATCAATCTGCACAAGCGCGATCCGAAATGTGATCTGGACTACGTTCCCAACCAACCCCGCGAAGTTCGCGTCAAGAACGCCATCTCCAATAGCTTCGGGTTCGGTGGCCATAACTGCTGTTTGGTCATCGGGGCATTTGAGTAATTTCTATTCTGTTTGCCTGGGAGGAATCCAATTGGGTTCCTCTTTCGCCCATCTTCTCACGCATTGGAACTTCTGAGTTTCCCCGTTCTCCTCACGTTTCTCGGAATCTCTTAAGAGATAGTCTTGTCCAGAAATGCAACTGACGGCTATAGATTTAACAAAAGGTCGAGTCCAAAACGACTAAGTTGGAATGCGCAATCAATGATTGTCGGGGTGGTATGTTGTCCGTAGAACAGGAATGTTTCTGGAAGAGTTATTCTACAATTCTTGCGAACACCCCTTCCGTGGTGTGTTTTCTGAAGAGTTGTTTCGAAAAACTACGAACAGGCAAGATGCCTGTTGTACAGACAAACAACGGGCAATTGCGCGTTCGTTACGACGGAAGCCCGAACGCATCAGAAAGGAAATCGCCATGTCCAAGAAACAAATCGATTGGATGTATCACCGCAAGTCGTGAACGAGTTGTAAGAATGCTCAAGGGTTCCTTGAGTCTGCCGAAGTCGAAGTCACCGAAACGACCGATGCCACGAAGAACAAGAAAGGCCGCGACGAAGCCATTGCGCTCGCCAAAGAAGCCGACAAAGTCGTGACGGCCAAAGGAAAAAAGGTCGTCACGTTCGACATGAAGAACGACCCGCCCGACGACGAAACACTCGCCAAACACATCTGTGGTCCGACCGGAAATCTCCGAGCCCCGACCATCCGCCAGGGGAATACGCTCTACGTCGGATTTAACGAAGAGGCGTATTCCGAGTTGGCGTAACGGACGTTGAACAGGGTTGCCAAAATCACTTCACGGATATAGCCCACGCAGCGCTTTCTCCTTGGCGACCTTCTCCACGCCAAGCGAAAGCGCCGCCGTTCGCATCGGCAATTTGCGTCGCTGGGCCAGGTCGTAAACCCTGTGGAACGCATTGAGCATCAGTTCTTCCAGTTTTCGATTGACCTGTTGTTCGCTCCACGTCAGCCGCTGAATGTCCTGCACCCACTCGAAGTACGAGACCGTTACGCCGCCCGCGTTACACAGCACGTCCGGAATGATGAACACGTCGTTCTCGTGAAGGATCGTGTTGGCTTCCGGAGTCGTCGGCCCGTTGGCTCCCTCGGCCAAGATGCGGCAACGGATGCGAGGAGCGTTCTCGTGGGTGACGACCTGGGCGACGGCAGCCGGGGCCAAGATCGTACAGGGGATCGTGAGCAACTCGGAGTCCGGGATCGACTCGGCTTCGGGAAATTCGGTGATGGGAAGGCCGTTATGGATGTGCTTGGCCAGAGAGTATGGGTTGATGCCCTTCGAGTTGGTTATCGAACCGGAGCGGTCCCCGATGCCAATGATTTTGACTCCACGCGAGACGAGTTCCTGACACAACACCGCCCCCACGTTCCCAAAACCCTGTACGACCGCCGTGGCTTCCTCCAGCTTCAAGTCGAGGGCCTTCATGGCTTCCATGATCGTGTAGGCGACGCCGCGACCCGTGGCTTCGCGCCGACCGACGCAACCGCCGATCTCGACCGGTTTGCCCGTCACGATCTCCGGACAAGCATACCCAACGCTCATGCTATACGTGTCCATCATCCACGCCATCGTCTGTTCGTTGGTGCCCATGTCCGGAGCCATGACGTCTTGTTTGGGACCGATGATGGGGAGCATCTCTTCGGTGAATCGTCGCGTCATCCGTTCGACTTCGCCGAGCGACATGGTCGCCGGATCGCAAGCGATCCCGCCTTTGGCCCCGCCAAACGGGAGTTGCATGATTCCGCATTTCCAAGACATCCACATCGCCAGGGCTGCGACTTCCCCGAGGTCGACCGACGGTGCGTAGCGTAGACCGCCTTTCGACGGCCCACTCGTGACGCTGTGTTGGACGCGGTAACCCACGAAGTTGACTGTCCGTCCGTCGTCCATTTTGGTCGGAACGCTGACGACCATCGCTCGTTTTGGTTGGCCCAAGCGTTCCAGTACGCCGGGATCAATCTCCGTCACGGCGGCCACGTCTTCGAGTTGTTGAAGGGCCATCCGATATACCGAAGAGGATCGAAACACCGACTCGACTTCGTGGTGGGGAGTCGGCACTGTGAGAGAACGGTTCATGGAAGATCCTTTTGCAATTTCCACTGGGAGAGGTTTATTTTGAGTCGGAGGCATTGGCCTCAAAACCTATAACTATTGTTGAACATGCATCTGTCCGGACACGCCCAGAGCGCTGGAAGTATTTGAGGTCTCCAAACTCCAACGCCGTGCGTCTCCTATTCCTATTCTACGGTCCCTCGGTCCGGTGGCATTTGGGTTCTTGTCTCCGTTCTCGAACTAGGGGGCGTCAAAGTTGGTCTTTCCGCCAAAGACGTTGGCAAGAGGTGATTCGCGTGGACAAACTGATAATCGGTTGCGGGTATGTTGGGAAGCGAGTCGCGGAGGTTTGGAAATCTCAGGGACACCGGATCTACGTGACGACTCGGAGTCCTGACCGAGCCGAGGACCTGCGGGAGAATGGTTTTACGCCATTCGTTTGCGACGTGACGAAACGGGAAACGCTCTCGGAACTCCCGACCGTCTCGACCGTCCTGTATGCCGTCGGGATGGATCGAACGGCAGGCCATTCGATGTACGATGTTTACGTCCAAGGGTTAGCGAACGTGTTGGAACAATTGCCCCGACCGACTCGGTTCCTTTACGTGAGTAGCACAAGTGTCTACGGGCAATTCGAAGGCGATGAAGTGAACGAAGAGACGACTCCCGGTGCCACCGAGGGTTCCGGGAAAGTGGTTTTGGATGCCGAGCGGACTCTTCGCGAAAAGAATTCCGAGGCCATTATTCTCCGTTTCGCCGGAATCTATGGACCCGGGCGCGTCATGCGAAAGCAAACCGTCGCGTCGGGCGAACCTATTGTTGGCAACCCCAATGATTTGATTAATTTAATCCACGTCGACGACGGCGTTCAAGCTATCCAGAAGGCTGAAGAACAGGGGCTGCCTGGCCGAGTGTATAACGTCTGTGACGGGCAGGCGGTTTCCCGATGGGATCTCTATTCCGCCTTGGCCGAAATGCTGGGATCACCGCTTCCGAAATTCGTGCCGCCTTCCTCGGAAAATCCGGCGCCGAGACACGCCGGGAATCGTCGTGTCTCCAACCAACGGATGCTCGAAGAACTCGGCGTCGATCTGAAATACCCGAGTTATGTGGAAGGCATGCGAGCCGCGTTGCAGAATGGTGAGTCGTTGTGACTGTAGGACAGTTTGCAACCTGTCCATTGTCTTCCTGGACAGCTTACAAATGTGTCCTACTGATCAAAGAATTCTCCCGGACGGAGAATAAAAAAAGCGGCATTTCCCATCAGGAAATGCCGCCGGAAGACCGGACTTCGCAAGAATTATGACAAAAGGGCGGGAGCGTCCGGGGATGAAACGCCAGCGTTGAAATGAAATTTGGGTTTCCGGAATAAGTCTCTCAACGCTGAAGATGAATGATCAACTCAAAAGGAATGATTCCAGTCATTTGAGTCGTGAATTAGGATTCGAGAGTTACAAATCTATTCGAAAATCTACACAAGAGCT
>CAYYUU010000056.1:0-12499 GCA_964474955.1 uncultured Alcaligenaceae bacterium
GTGGGCTCTTGGAGAGTTGCTTTTCGCTCCGCGAAAAGTTTCTTTGTTTGGAGTGTCGCCTTTCGCTCCGCGAAAGGACGCCCGTCTTTGGTTTTGTAGTAGTAGGCACACTCCGTGTGCCGTTGTCTTTGTTTTTGTTTTGGAGAGTGTCGCCTTTCGCGGAGCGAAAGAACGCCCGTCTTTTTCTTTATTGTCTTTCTATTCCCTACTCCCTAATTCTTTTTCGACGCCCAAAAAATCGCATTCACCAACAGCCGCTTAAAGTTCGGATCTTGAAAATCTTCCGGCACGCCCAACGACGTATAGAACATCCGCCCGCCCTTGTACGTGTTCACAAGCGTCACTGGATGTTTCTGTTTTCCGATCGATCCGATTTGCAAGACGGTCGAGGTCTTCGGAAGCGGCCCTGTCTTGTACAATCGTCGCGACTCGAACGGCTTCACACCGCGTAAAACCGGGTGTTCCTTCTCGACGTTGATGACCTTCACCTTTTCGTTTCCGTAGTGGCCCTTGTAGTTGTTGCCAAGCACCTTCAAATCGAAGACCTTGTTGACGTCTCGACTAAACGCATGACTGGCGGTTCGAATTCCGACGATTGGCTTGCCTTGCTCCCAATGCTTCTGGATGATCGCCATATCTTTTTTGTTCAAATTCATCCGCCGAGCAAACAATAAGAGCACATCGGCAGACTTCAACGAATCGAGATTTTTCAATTCCTTGATGCCATCGCGACCCCATGACGCCGTGATCTTCACGTTGTAATTCTTCTGAAGATATTTCGAAAACGCCTTCAACGAGGGTTCCGATTTGTACTCTCGGGCACCGGAGATAATGTGGATATGCAGGGTGTTCTTGGCCTTCTTTTTTCCGTCACCGGCAATGCCCAACGGTACATTGGATGTTGCGAAGGAAGCGACGAACATCACGGCCACAATCGGATAAAGATGAGTTTTCATGGTGAGCATTCTTTGTGGTGGGTGAAATCGTTGGATCAAGTTTCCCTCCGTTATATCATACAATCCCTGTTGGGTGCAGATTTCCCGCAATTGCATGCAAATCTAGAATGAGGTCCTATCGTGGAAATACGGAACAACCTTGGGTTGAATTCTATTCGATTCGTTGGGTTCGCTCTCGCGCTCGCCGTTGGGGCAACCTCGTTGGCTCCTCTTCTGGCGGAACAATCTGCGACCAAACTCGCTCCACTTACTGTGTGGAAACACACAACGAACAAGAACCCCAGAGAAGCAAACGGTCTCATCCTTCGGTTGCAATCGCTCTCGCAGAAAGACGCATTCGATTATCGGGTTTCGCGTTTGGCTGGAATTGCTGTTCCTGGTGGAAAAACGCCGAGTCCATTCTTGCCGCCGAGTCGCTTCGATGCTCATTTTCGAGGGACGATTCACTTGCGGTTGTGGCGTCCGGCAACGTTTTGGTTTCAAGGACGAGGAGAAGCAATTCTATCGATCAATGGAAAAGAAATTCTCCACGTCTCCGGCGAAGACCTTTCGAAGAAAAAAGCGAAAGTTCGCTTGGAGACTGGCGCGAACAAATTGAGCCTTGCCTACCGCAGTCCCAAAAAAGGCGATGCTGAACTTCGTCTGCTGTGGGACTCTTCCAAACATCCACCGGGCGACGTTCCGCCGTGGGTGTTTCGTCACGACGCAACGACGCAAGCTCTGGTCAAGTGGGAGCGACACCATCGAGGCCGATATCTTCTGGCGAAAAATCGTTGCACCGCCTGTCACTCTTTCGAGAACGCGGGCAAACACGCCATGCCCGAGTTGTCGATGGACGCTCCGAACTTGGATAACGTCGGAAGCCGTCTCAAGCACAAGTTTCTCGCCCGTTGGATTCACGACCCATCGGCAATTCGACCGAACGCAACAATGCCGCGGCTACTTCATCTGGGCTCATCCAAGTCGAAAGCCCAAGCGGTTCGCGATGCGTGGGACATCGCAGCCTACCTGACAAGTCGCGGCAAGGCCGCCCCAAAAGTCACCAAGGAATTTACGAAGAAACAGAACATCGCGGCGGGTGCTCACCGATTCAAAAGTCTTGGGTGTGTGGCCTGTCATCTGGACAAACAAGACGGCGAAACGAAAGACACCATGCCGTTCTCTTCGGTGTCACTCGATTACGTCAAAGAAAAATTTTATCCCCAAGCGCTCATTGCGTTCTTGAAGAATCCTGGCGAGCATTACCGTTGGATCGCCATGCCAGACTTTCGCCTTTCGGAGAAGGAAGCCACACAACTCGCGGCCTACTTGTGGAATCGTAAAGGAAAGACTTTGACTGTAGCGCCCGACAAGATTCAGCCCAGCGCCGACCGAGGCAAGAAACTTTATGCCTCGGTCGGTTGTGCTAATTGTCACTCTGTCGAGAAGAGCACCCTCCCCAAGAGTGAACTCCAAGCTTACTCGCTCGTAAAAATCGGCGAACGCAAACAACAAGGATGTCTGGCCATCAAGCCGAAAGGGAAGGTTCCTCTTTATCGATTTTCCAACGCGGACCGACTCGCATTGCAATCGTTTCTTGGGACTTCGTTCACATCGTTGAAGCGTCACTCGTCAGCGGTTTTCGCTGAGCGACGTCTCCACGAAATGCGGTGTCTCGCCTGTCATTCTCGCGACGGCCAGGGAGACCGATTCTCGAAATTGGGTGACGCCATTGAAACACTTTTGCGCGATGCAGGCAAAACAGAAGAAGACAACTTGCGAAAAGCCGGGCTCGAGTCGTTCAAACAAATCCGACCAAAGCTGACATGGGCGGGCGAGAAACTCCTTCCCGCCTGGTTCGGCCCGTTTCTCGCCGGGAATCGAAAAGTGAAGCCACGCCCCTGGCTCCACGCACGAATGCCATCGTTTCCGGTCGAAAGTCAGCTGTACGCGAACGGTCTCGCCGCCCAGCACGGCTATCTGCCCAAGTCGCCTTCGCTGGAAAAACTCCAACCGAAGTACGCGAAGACGGGCGGAATCCTTCTCGGCGAGAAGGGTTTCAAGTGTGTCACTTGCCACGGGATCGCCGACACAAAGCCCGACGCCGTTTTCGAAGCTCCCGGCGTGAACCTCCAATTGATTCCGGGGCGAATTCGAAAAACGTTCTACTCGCGTTGGATGCTCAATCCCAGCGAGATCGAAAAGTTCACCCGAATGCCGAGCTACACGCTTCCCGACGGAACGACGGCCTTGTTCGAGTATTACGACGGCGACGCGAAAGACCAGTACCGGGCGATCTGGCACCACATGTTGGAACTCCACGCGAAGGCCAAGAAGCGAACCAAGAACCAGAATCGGTAGTCCTCACATGAGGAGACCGGGTAAAGTAGTGTTACTGAGGTTGAACGAACCGTCGTTGCTGGTAAGTACAGCAATAAGAAACAATAAGTGGAGTTCAGAGGTATTGTTTTCGTAGGGTGTGGCAAGCGCAGCGAAGGCCAACCATGTTGGTTTGGTGTAGGGTGGGGCAAGCGCAGCGTGAGCGAAGCGATGGCCCACCATGTCTGGGTGTTGTTACACCAACCCGAAGCGTGAGCGAGGAACTGAGCGCAAGCGGGAAACAACACTTCAGGCATTATTTCGCAGTTGTCTGACTTTCTATTCCCTGTTCCCTATTTGCTCGACAATCCATCCGAGACGCACACACAACATGACAACGATACACGAACCGACAATCATCGAAATCCGCGACCTCGACGAAGCCAAGATGCTTTTGCTCCAGGGGCTCTGGCTCCAGCGTGTCGAAAAGCCCGCACCGAACAACGTGATTCTCGCTCTCGAATGGGCTCAAGAAGTCGCTGGCGACGGGCAGTTACTGCCGCCGATCGGTTTCGTTTCGGACCTCGGCCACGCACTCTATCGGACCGACGCGGGACCGACAGTCCGCCGTGAAGTGATCGAGATCCCGGGTGTCCCGCATGGACTCATCCGCAGCTACGAAGACCACGTCCTTGGGAAACTCTTGGGCGATTACACGTTCGAACGAGCGAGCGACGTCCTGCGTCAATACGACAAGAAAGGCCGAGCGAAAGGACTCGCTTATGTTCTCCAACAATTTCGAGGGCGTGCGAACTTTGGGGGAGTGTATCTCAACCCCGCGGTCATCAAAAATCTGCTCAAGGAAAAGCCCGAGCTGTTGCTCCAGGAGGCCGAGAATAGTCTCTACCAGGATGGCGTCATGCCTGAGTTGTTGGAGATTTACGAGACGTTGATCACTGGAGCCCGAACCACTGCCGAAATCCTCGGGCCGGAAGATCTACTCGAACTCGAGTTGGGAATCGCTCTCGCCGAGTTCGGTCAGCGAGTCGCTCTCCGCCAGATTGCCTCCGGCGCGAAGAAACTCGAAGACTCGCTCCCCTCCTACAAAATTCGTCCGATGGCAGGTCGCCAAGAAGTCCCCACACGAGTCATCGACGAAGACACGTATCCCGTGGGCGGGTTCTCCTCGATCTCCAACCGTGGAACGATCGAGAGCTTGCTGCATTCTCAGCTTGCCTACATGGAACCCGAAGGGGCCGAACGACCGGACCTCTTTGACATCAAATTTCTGCGAGACGAACTACTCTATTATTCTCGCGACGAAAATCAATTCTTGCGACGTCGGCGGACGTTCGTGTTACTGTTCTATCCTGATCTCGGCGAGGCCCGTTTCAAAGACTCGACGCTCCCTTACCAGCGACTCGTGCTACTCATCTCCTTCGTGGTAACGGTCCTCCGCAAACTCCTCGATTGGCTCAGCGAAGACGCCCTGGTGTTCGAACTGAAGTTCCTTCCGGGCAAGGATAAATCGCACCCGCTCCATGTCTAACGCTAATTGCTGGTGATGATATGCCGCGAGCAAATCATCAACGGCTCTGTTGTCGTCGAGAAAACGCCGACGCCCCAAGCCGTCGCGAAACACCTTTCTTTCAGGGCCCGCCGCAGCATGTGTCAATGTCTCACGCTCGGCATGAAACACCACAAGTTAACCGCCGACGATACGATCGTCACACAGTTTAGTATCGGCAAGGCCGAGCCCGACATGATCGTCGGCGAAGACGAACGATTCACCTTCGAGGAATGCGACGAACCCTGGCAAGCTTGGACCAAAGCGCTGGAGACGATTTTAGCTTTGTGGCTCTGACGAATTCCCATCCTTTCGAGGAATCCGACCATGCGACGACCGAGCCCGAGTTCCTTTTTCACGTGTTTCGTTGTTGTTGTGAGTTGTTGTTCTGTCGTTGTCGGACAACAAAAGAAACCGAAACAACCGTTTCCAGATTTCACAAAGCCGCTGTGGAAGCACACGACAGTTGCGATGCCGACTCTCTTCGGCAAGGCGGTCATGAACAAAGGCAAGCCGTGGATCGATCAAGCCAAAGACGTTCATCCAGAGGTTCCCCTCATTCCGGGATTTCGTCCTGTCATCTTTGGCAAGCGACCACTCGTTGTCGCTCGCACACACGAAGGGATTGTGGGATGGGCATTGAAGCCCACAACGGACATCGACGGCACCAAACTCCCGGCTGGTGGTGTGGAATGGAAGGGGGTTGGGTTTCGGGCCTCTCTCGATCCATTACTGGAAATTTTTCAGGCGAGGGTCTGTCGCAATTGGTTGCAGGCCGCGAAAAAGATGAATTTGCGTGTGTTGCTGTGCGAGAATACGTTGGTCGGAAGCTTCAGCACCGACGGCAAGACGGTATACACCATCGATGGCCTCCAAGTTATTCCGCCCGAGGCCGTGCTCGTGAACTTAAAGCAGCAACCGCCGCGTCAACTCTTTCCTACGGAAGTCATGGAGATGCTGCGCGGCAACAGCCTCCGAGCCTTCGATCTGGAGACCGGCAAAATCGTTTGGGCACGTGGAATTGAAGATAACGTGCTCGTTCCTGTCAACAAGATGGAGGGGCATTTTGTCGGAGTCCCGTATCCGGCGAAGAAAACTCTCTATTGTCTCCACGAAAGCAACAAAGGGGACGTGAACTTGATCGAATTCGATCCAACCGATGGGACAATCAAGAACAAGCACGTCCTCACGAAAATTGCCGACACGTACTTCTTGAGTCGCCTCCGTCGTGTTCACGGAGTCCGCCTTGCCGCGGCCGGTAATTTGCTGCTCTGCCCCACTCATGCCGGATTGCTCATCGCGTTTGACACCAAGAAACAAAAAGTCGCCTGGACTTTCAAATACCGCGATCCGACGAATCTCGTTCGGCTCAAGAGTCTCGGAACTTCCTGGAAACATCCGAAAGTCATCGTCGCGAAGGGCAAGGCGATCTTTACGGCTCCCGATGCCGACGACATTTTTTGCGTCGATCTCAAGAACGGGAACAAACTCTGGAAAGCTCCTCGCAAAGACGGCGTTTATCTCGCCGGCCATTTCGATGGCAATCTTGTGGTCGTCGCCAAGGACCAAGTCCGCGGGCTCACTCTCAAGAACGGACAAACGACTTGGTCTGTGAAAACCGGGGTTCCTTCGGGGCTTGGTGGCGAGCACAAAGGGAAGTATTTTTTGCCGTTGGCCAAAGGCGCGAAATCGAAGAAGCCAGAAGTCGCCGTTCTGGATCTGAAGCAAGGGAAAGTGTTGGCTCGTCTTCCGGTCACAAAAGGGGATAGGATCGGCAATCTTGTTTTTGCCGGCGATGCGGTGATCTCGCAAACGGTGGCGAAGGTGACGGCGTATCCGATCAAGAAATAAGCTGCTGACTAGCTTGAACCGCGAACGAGGGATTCTGACACCAGCCCGCTCCGCGGAGGTCCGCCACACATCCCTTTTGGGCCAAGGGGGATACGTGGCGGGCCGGGGCCAAAACGCTGTGAGCGAGGGACTTTGAATGACAGCGGGAACCATATGCCTTCATTACGATTCGAAAATCTAGAGTTGCATCCGACACGACAGACCCGACACCCGCCAGAACTTCCGGCTTGACACGAACTTGGATGATTCCTAAAGTCGCCTTCCGACGCAAGCGTACTATCCCATCTATTTGCCCAACTCTCAGCGGGGGTCGTCATGGACGAGACCGAACTCCGTTCGTCAAAATCAATACCCAACTTGCCGTGGCCTGGTCATCTTCCCGAATGGGCGACTCTGCTTTTATTGCTGGCCCTGGCATTCGTGATCCGCGGGAGCGTTCTTTGGAACACAGCCGTGCCTGCGCGGGATGGACTCGCGTACATTCACTATGCCTTTCGTCTCGAACAGGAACCGATCTCCGAGGTCCTTCGCGAATCCTTCCACCATCCCGGATATCCGTTTTCGATCCTTGCGGTGTCATGGCCAGTCCGGGCCTTCACTAATCTGACGGGAAGCCACATGACACAACTGAGCGCCCAACTCGCGAGTTCGCTAGCCGGTTGGTTACTGGTGATCCCGATGTTCTACCTTGGCAAACGAATTTTCAACGTCTCAGTGGGATTCTGGGGAGCGCTACTGTTCCAGTGTTTGCCGTCGAGCGGGCACGCTCTTTCGGACGCGATTTCCGAACCGTTGTTCCTGTTGTTCACGTGCAGCGGATTACTTTTCGCTCTCGACGGAGTGCAGAAATCCTCCATGCGATGTTTGGCGGTTTGTGGAGCGTTCTCAGGACTCGCGTATCTCGTCCGCCCCGAAGGACTAGGCGTGTTGGCGTCGTGTGGTTTCGTCCTGGTCGTTCGGCAATTTTTCGTTTCGACCAGGATGGATTGGCGACGGTTTTTCGCAGCCAATGCGGCGTTGGTGGTGCCGTGCTTGTTGTTGATCGCCCCGTATGTGTGGACGATAGAAGGCATCACGAACAAACCCAGCCTCCACCAAATGACCAACACCACTCAAACGGCACAAGCTCGCGAGGCCGTTTCCGATGCTTCCCGGCCTTTGTTCGCCGCACACATCCGCCGAGAGACGCCGCTGGGCACACGAGCCACAAGGGGCATCAAGGCTTTCGCGTTGGAGTTTGCCCAAGCGTATCAATATGTCGGTTGGATATTCGTTCTCGTCGGCGTTTGGTGGTGTCGGGACCGTTATCGCAAGGTCCCAGGTATCTGGGTGTTAGTCGTGCAAATGCTGTTGCAAACGACGCTCGTTTTCTGGCTCCTGATGAAGATTGGTTACGTTTCCCAAAGACACATCTTCATCTTGGTCATCTGCACAATCTTCCAGGCCGTCGCCGTGGCGTTGGTTGTTCCGGCCCGTCTCTTTGACTGGGTGCAATCGTTTCGCGGTTCCCAGAAGTCTACGAGTCGTTCACAACCTCTTTCCCCAATGTGGGGAGTAGGCGTGCTCTTGGTGCTGGTCGGGCTTGGATTAAGTCGAACGCTGCAACCTCTTCATGCGAATTGCGAAGGACATTACCACGCCGGAAAATGGCTCTCCCAACACGCCACACCTTCCGACGTCATTTTGGACGATCACGGTTGGGCTCGTTTTTATGCAGAACTCGATTTCGTTCGCGGATACGCGAACCGGTTACCGGCCACTCTGACCACCCGCCATTTTGTTGTGTATAACCGTGCAAGTGCACGCCGTCGCACGTCCCACTACGCCACCTATGACGAACCGACTCTGCAAAAACGCGATGCGAAAGCCGTCTTCTTCTGGCCGAGGGAAATGGAATTCGGAAAGGCCGAAGTTGTGATTTATCAGCTGGGTCAGTGAGTCTCGCAAGCCGGGCATCTGGGCCGTGGAACGGGAACGAAATAGATGTCCGGTCTTCCATCCCCCAGACCGTTGGTCTGGGTCAGAGGATCGGTTCCCACAAAATATAGACATCGATTTATTTCCCATTCCCCTGCCCGCGTCTATGGAACACCGGAGACCGCCAAATCACGCGTTTCGTGTTGTGTCTCAATGCCACCGATTCAAGCTCCCTTCATCGCCGGTGAAAATAATGTCCCCATGCAGGACTCCCTTCGTCGCAAGCAGTTCGTCCCCCAGGGCTCGGATTTCTTCACCTGCTCCACGCAAGATGCTCACTTCCAGACAATGCCGTTCGCCGAGGTGGATGTGCAGTGTCGAAACGACCAGTCCGTGGTAGTGATGTTGTTTGTCGATCAAGCGAGCGGCGAGTTCTCGTTCGTGATGGTCGTAGACTAACGAAACGACCGCCACTTGGTCTCCCGTCGCGCCCTCCGAATTCTCGCGGACGAGCCGATCTCGGATCAGATCCCGAATGGCTTCGCTTCGGGTCGCATATCCCCGGCCAGAGAGGAAAGTATCGAAGGCCGTGAGTAACCTGCTTTCCAGAGAAATGGTGATGCGGGTCAACTCCGACATAGCCCGATCTCGCTTTCCGGGTTCCGCCATTCCGCACGAGTCGTCGTGCGGAATCGGAAGCCTGTGAAACTTCAGATGAAAAGAGTGGATAATTTCATATTTTCTGGTCCCATCGTACTCGTGCCAAGAGAATTCCGCAGGTTTTCTGTCTGGCCGATTCCCTTCCCACAATTCACCATCCGCACACTCCGCAAATCTTCCCCCGAACGACGTGGCAAAAATTTGCTCGCGTCGGATTTTGTGTTCTATAGTTGCATTGACGTTTGCAGAGACTGCGCACATCCTTCACCCATCAGATCGATTTGGGTGTTTTTCAGGAGGTTGATATGCTTCTTCGTGCCCAAAGGAAAAATCGTTCTGGTGCCGCCGCCGTCGAAGTGGCGTTGGTCTTGATGATCTTGCTCGTCCCGATGCTTCTGGGAGTTTGGGAAGTCGGGCGATTGGTCAACGTGCATCAACTCCTGTCGAATGCCGCTCGCGAAGCGGGACGCCAAGCTTCCACTGCGAACCGGACGAACGACGAGATTCGTGCCCTCGTGCTTTTATACCTTCAGCAACAAGGTTTGAACAAACTCACGGCGGCAACGGATAACCCTGCCGACGTTGCCAGCGGCGGCAAAGTTTATGTCGGCATCGAAGTTTACGACAGCAATGTCACCGAAGGACCGGTTGTCCCGGTCGACAACGGCTCTGGCGGTCTGCTCGACGCGAGCCAGGCGAACCAAAATGACAAGATCAAAATTACCGTGACGGTTTTGTTCAACGACGTCGAGTACAGCCCCACAAACTTCTACTTGCCGGAAACGACAAAAGTCTCGACCACGGTTTCTTGGAACTGTATGCGGGACGTGCCCTTGACGGTCAACCAAAATATTCCGTTGAAATAAATATTCCGCCCGCCCGCCTTCTCGAATTCGGGCGGCACTTCCCCCACTGTTCGCCGTCGTTGATCGGTCGTGCAGCGCAGCGCCACCGAAAAACTTCGCGGCATGAATGGAGATAAATGCGATGATCCTGAAGTCACGAGCCAAACAACGTCGCGGTGCTGCTCTCATCGAAATGACGTTTGTGTCTTTGATCTTCCTCATGTTTCTATTTGGAATCGTCGAATACTGCCGATTCCTGTACGTCCAACAAGTCATTGACAACGCCGCCCGAGAAGGCGCTCGCTACGCCATTGTCCACACCAACATCGACGACCCGAGCACGGCCGAGGATGAGTTTAACGTCAAAACACGCGCAGCGGTCGAAGATAAGTTGGTGGGCGTCAGCGGCAGTTTGCAAGACTACAAGTTGTTGATCTACCGAGTGGATCTTACTGGCAACAAAGTCTACGAAGTCGACGGCAGCGGGAACGTCGTCAAAGATGGCGAAGGGAACGATGTGTTGGCTTCGGCGAATGGCGCCGAATTCGGTGAGTTCATCGTGGTCGAGATTCAAGGGACCTTCACGCCTCTCTTGCCGTCGCTGTTGATGATGGGCAATCAAATTCCGATCTCCGCAAAAGTCTTCATGAATAGCGAAGCGAACTAAAGAACGACGAGCTGAGGCTTGTCCGCGAGGGTGTTCGTACTAGGCATACTCCGTGTGCAGTGTCTTTGCCTTTGTTTTGGAGTACGGCAGCTCCGCTGCCGCCTTCGTACTTTTGTATCCTCACTTGCACTTCGGGCCGGTATTTTTGACCTTCTCTCCCTCTCTTGCTTCATGTCTCCTACCTGTTTTTCGCCCTGATTTCTCATGATGTCTGCGGGAAACACACTTCAGGCCCATTGCAAAGTCCCACTTTTGCCCACATCCTCCAAAAAAAGCTCGCGTTGACAAACTTTCCGAGATGAGGTTTATGTGTCCAAACAAAATTCAACGACTCGGACGGACCCACCGAACCAGAATTGATTCCGAAAAGGAATTCGAACATGCAACTTCAAGGTAAGCGGATCATAGTCACTGGTGGTGCCGGATTCTTGGGGCAGCACGTCGTGGCGCGTTTGGAACGTGCCGGGTGCAAACATATCCACGTCCCACGAAGCGCCCAGTGTGACCTGACAAAAGAAGTCGACATTCACCGGATGCTGCAACAACAAAGGCCCGATGCCGTTATCCACTTGGCCGCGAGAGTCGGAGGAATCGGGGCGAACCGGAAATTGCCCGGGACGTTTCTCTACCACAATTTGATGATGGGTGCCCAACTCATCGAGGCATGCCGGATTGCTGGTGTTGAAAAATTCGTCCAGGTCGGCACGATCTGTTCGTATCCAAAATACACTCCCGTGCCATTCAAAGAAGCCGAACTATGGAACGGCTACCCAGAAGAAACCAATGCCCCCTACGGTCTTGCCAAGAAACTGTTGATTGCCCAAATTCAAGCCTACCAACAAGAATTTGGTTTCCAAGGCATTAACGTTCTGCCCGTCAACTTATATGGACCGGGTGACAACTTTGACCTGGAGACTTCCCACGTCATCCCCGCACTCATTCGAAAATGCTTGGAGGCCAAAACGGCCGGACGCAAGCTCCTCGAAGTTTGGGGAACAGGAACGCCGACTCGCGAATTCCTCTACGTCGAAGACGCTGCCGAGGCCGTCGTGCTCGCGACCGAAAAACTCACGACCTCCGAGCCCGTCAACATCGGCTCCGGGCGTGAGATTTCGATTCGAGAACTGGTCACCCTCATCGCCGAAAAAACGAAGTTTGACGGCGAAGTTCGGTTCGATCCCACCAAACCCGATGGCCAACCTCGTCGGTGCCTTGACGTGAGCCGAGCCGAAGAACTCCTTGGTTTTCGTGCTGGCACTTCCCTCGAGGAGGGATTGGAAAAAACGATCGCTTGGTATCAAGCAAGACGGAACGATCTTCGCGCTGCGGCGTAATTTCTTGGTGGTCCAGTTATTTCGTTTTGGAGTGCGGCGGCTCGACGCCGCTTTTGTTTTTGTTTTGTTTCGAGAGTGTCGCCTTTCGCGGAGCGAAAGGACCCCTGTTTTTGTTGGATAGTAGCAGGCACATTCCGTTTGCCGTTGTCTTTTGGCTTTGTTTTTGTTTTGGTGTGCGGCAGTTCGATGCCGCTTTGGTAGTTTCTGTCTTCGTTTTTGTCTTTGGTTTTCCTGGTCCCAAGTGAACTCTCGTGACTTTGGCTGGGCACAATAGTTTTGACCACGGAAGGTCTGAATCGAATGCACGTCACCCGAATCGAAGGGACACGCGGACTCCCTCGCCTGAATCTCCACGAGTTGTGTGAATTTCGTGAGTTACTCGGGTTACTAGTGAGGCGGGACGT
>CAYYUU010000056.1:12509-14761 GCA_964474955.1 uncultured Alcaligenaceae bacterium
CCATTCTCGGTGCCGTGTGGGTCATACTCCCTACATAGAAAACAGGAATATTATTTACACTGCTCTTCGGACGATGGGCCAATTTGCAAACCGATGGAATTCCGTATCTCCCCTTTTATTTTGCCGCCGTATTGCCCTGGGCTTTTTTCAGCGGCATCGCCACGAAGACCGCCGTTTGCATCACTGGTAACGCCCACATCATCAAGAAAGTCTACTTTCCAAGGCTGATCCTCGCCGTCGAAACAGTCGTCACCGGTTTCGTAGATTTACTCATTACGTCTTCGCTCCTGGTTGGTGCCATGATTTGGTATCAACTTCCGCTGCGCATTGAAATTCTCTTCATACCGGTGTTTCTATTGATGACCGTATGTTGTGGGTTAGCAATCGGCCTTTGGGCTGCAGCCTTGAATGCCTACTTCCGCGACGTCAACTTGATTATTCCACACATGATACAAATTTGGTTCTTCCTGACTCCAATCGTATATTCGTCGAGTATCTATCCAGCCGCAATTGTTCCCTTTGCCAAACTCAATCCGATGGCCAGCGTCGTCAACGGAGTTCGGTGGAGCCTCTTCGGAACCGGCCCAGGTTTGGATGTTTATGGCATTGTGTCGATGTTCGTGTTCTTCATAATCCTCATTGCTGGTGCATTCTACTTCCGACACGTAGAACGCACGAGCGTGGACGTTGTGTAAATTCTATGAGTAATCTTGCGATTGAAGTTGAACAACTCGGCAAACAGTATCACGTCGGGGAAACGCAAAATGCGCTTCCCACGCTTCGCGATGCCGTTGTGGACATGTTCCGAGCACCCTGGAAACGACTCAAGGATGTCTTATCCGGCAAGGCCGCGCATGGAAACCAACAAACGTTCTGGGCCCTCAAGGACGTATCGTTCCATCTGGAAACGGGCACAGTTCTGGGCGTCATCGGGCGCAACGGGGCCGGCAAAAGCACCCTATTGAAACTACTATCGCGGATCACGGCACCTACGTCTGGTTGGGCAAACATATATGGCCGAGTCGGATCATTGCTAGAAGTCGGCACAGGATTTCATCCGGAACTGACCGGGCGCGATAACATATGGCTCAACGGGGCCATGCTCGGAATGAAAAGGCAAGAGATCGCAGAGAAATTTGACGAAATTGTCGACTTCTCAGAAATCGAAAAATTTCTCGACACACCCGTTAAACATTATTCAAGCGGCATGTATATGCGTTTGGCCTTTGCCATAGCCGCCCATCTCGAACCGGAAATCTTGGTCGTGGATGAAGTGTTGGCCGTTGGCGATGCCGGATTCCAGAAAAAATGTCTCGGGAAGATGGACTCTGTGGCGAAACAAGGACGTACGATTTTATTCGTCAGCCATAGCATGGCCGCCATCCAAAATTTATGCTCGCGAGTCATGTGGCTCGATGGTGGAACAATCAAGAATATCGGACCGACTCGCGAGGTCATCGGAGACTATCTGAATCTCATCACCGAAGTCCAAAAAATACCACTTCGTGACCGAGAAGACCGAAGTGGTTCGGGTGAGGTTCGCTTTGTTCAAGTCGAACTCCAGAATACCGAAGGCAATCCCATTCCCAGTTTCATCAGTGGCGAACCCGCACAATTAGTTCTCTATTTCGAGAATCGCACAGGGCGCGCCTTGAATCATTGTTCCTTTGGCGTAGGAATTGACGATCAATTAAGTCAGAGAATTACGTTTCTCAACAACCAATTAGTGACTCAGGCCGACGATATTTTTCCGAACGAACTACAACGCATCACGTTCCGTATTCCGCGACTACCTCTCATTTCAGGGAAATACGGATTCACGTTGTTCTGCTCCAGAAAAAACGTCGTGATGGATTGGATTCAAAACGCGGGATCGTTCTTCGTCGAGGATGGCGATTATTACGGATCGGGAAAAATCCAACCGGCGCAGCAAGGCTCGTTCTTGTTAGATTATTCATGCGAGGTCGCCGAAGCTGCCTGAGTCTATGGCGCAGCAGAGAGGGAGTCGGGTACATGTCTCTGGTTCAAGACCTCCGCAATTATCGATCTGAGAAAAGACGACTGGCCCAAGAACACGGTGTCGGGCTATCTTGGATGTCACTATTACGATGGTTGCCAAGATGGTGGAGAAAATTGCCGACGAAGGGAGCGTCACCTCTTGCCGACAAGAGTCCCTGGCTCAACTTCCGTGCGCTCAGACAACTCGACAAGATTGTTCGGCCCGACATGAAGGTGATCGAGTTCGGGGCCGG
>CAYYUU010000057.1:0-14659 GCA_964474955.1 uncultured Alcaligenaceae bacterium
GCCCGGCTCGCAACGCACCGCCAGGATCTTTCCACGAATAACGGTCGTCGCGGTCGCGGACGCCTTCGAACGCCTTCAAGAAACACTGCTTTCCGAACTCGGCGTACTTCTTGTCCCCGGTGATCTGGTAAAGGAAACCATATCCGGCAGCATGGCTCATCGTGTAAGCACCCGGCTTGTTGACCACGAGCGGTCTGTTTCGCCCAAGGGAATACGCTTGCTTGGCCGTGCTGAGGACGGTCGTCATGCTCTCGCCATCAGAGCCATTGAGCAAGTACCGGAGGCGTTTGATGATGGCCTTTCCTTCGGGAGTTTTGGCTCTTACGCGCAGCGCGGGCAAGTCGCTCTTTCGGAAGAGAAGACGCGGATGTTCGCCCGGCTTCAAGGGCTTGTGGTCCGCGACCTTGGCGGGCCAATCTTGAGCCGGCGCGAAATTCACGAAACCGAGCGTGACGAAACAAACGCAAAAGAGTCGGAGAAACATGTGTGTCGTCCTCCAGGTGAAGAGGGAGTTGAGGACACCACAACGAATGGGTCCGTTGTGATTAGGAGAAGACGGCGGGATTCTTGGAGATGACACCGTAGGGGAGCTTTGTTTGAGTTGCTTTTCGCGGAGCGAAAAACAACTCTCAACAACACCAAAAAGGCGATTCGCGCTTTTCCGACGGCCCAAGACTGTCCTACGATCGGACAGATGAACGCAATCGCCATTATCCCCAACAAACCACGCCGGTCTCGAACGGATTAGCTTGGTCTTCGTGTTTGGGCAACACGCGAACGACGAATCCGTGTTGGCCACTCGATTCACAGGGGATCTCGCCAGTGTAGACCCAGCTCGGTCCGGTTTGTTGTCCATTTTGGCTCATGCTGATGGTGGAGGGCTTTTGGATTTGTCCTCGCGAATCAACGATTCCGTGATAGAGCTGAACGTCGACATCGTCTGGACCGAGTTCTCCGAGATGGATGCGAGCATTCACGCCCACTCGACCACCGACTCGGAGGGTGTCTCCGCCATTGGATTCGACTTGCTCGACGCGGATGTGGGGCCAGTTCGCTCGGATGCTGGCACGCCATTTTGCCAGGCTCGCGGCATGTTCCAGACCTGCTCCGGCCAATTTCTCGAATCGCTTCACGCTCGGGTAGTAGCAAACCTTGGCGTACTCGGCCAACATTCGATGCGTGTTGAAGGCCGGCGAAACGGTTCCGATGGCTCGCTTCATCATCCGAATCCATTCGCGCGGAAGCCCGTCCGTCCCGCGGCGATAGAACGTCGGCACGACTTCTTTTTCGAGCAGGTCGTAGATGGCTCGGCTCTCGATGTCATCTTGATAAACGAGGTCGGTGTATTCTTCTCCGGCCCCAATCGCAAAACCGTTGTCCATCTCGTAGCCTTCGACCCACCATCCATCGAGGATGGACATGTTCAATCCACCGTTCGCGCTCACCTTCATGCCGCTCGTACCGCTCGCTTCGAGGGGTCGGCGGGGATTGTTGAGCCAGACGTCGACACCTTGGACCAAGTAGCGGCAAACGTTCATGTCGTAGTCTTCGAGGAAGACAATACGACGACGCAGTTCGGGCCTGCGGGCGACGTGGACGATTTCCGCGATCAATTCCTTTCCGCCGTGGTCGCGAGGATGGGCCTTTCCGGCGAAGATCAATTGCACGGGGTAATCTTTGTTGTTCAGAATTTCGGCCAACCGATCCAGGTCGCGGAAAATCAAGGTCCCTCGTTTGTAGGTCGCGAACCGCCGAGCAAAGCCGATTGTGAGGGCTTCTGGGTCGAGGACTTCCTCGGCCAGTGCGAGTTCGGCCAGCGGAGCGCCACGCTTGGCGAGTTGTTGGCGAAGCCGAGACCGGGCAAACGCAACGAGCCGTTCCCGTCGTCGTTCGTGAGTCCTCCAAAGTTCTTCGTTGGGGATGTTCTCGACGCGATCCCAAATGTGTGTCGCCGTCGTCTTCTCTTTCCACTGAAGCCCAAGATAACGATCGAAGAGTTGAGAAATTTCCGCCGATAGCCAAGTGTGGGTGTGGACGCCGTTGGTGATCGAAGTGATCGGGATGTCGGTCTCTGGCAGTTTCGGCCAGATGGCTTTCCACATCCGGCGAGATACGGTTCCGTGAAGGGCGCTCACGCCGTTGCTAATGGTCGAAAGCCGAATTGCCAACACCGTCATGCAGAACGATTCGTTTGGGTCGTTGGGATTCTGACGACCAAGTCCCAGGAACTCCTCTCGCGAGATTTTCAAATGGGGAATGTAGTGTGAGAAATAGTGCTCGATGAGTTGGGTGGCGAAGATATCGTTTCCGGCGGGGACGGGCGAGTGGGTGGTGAAGCAACTTCCGGCGGCGACGGCCTCCCGAACGGTCTGGAAATCTTCGCCCGTTCGGGCCATCTGCTCACGAATCCGCTCGAGCCCGCAAAACGCCGAGTGGCCTTCGTTCATGTGGCAAACAACGGGCGTCTTGTCCATCGCCCAGAGCGCACGGATGCCGCCTATGCCCAGTATCATTTCCTGGCGGACACGCATGTCGTGGTCTCCGCCATAAAGCCGCGCCGTAATCTCGCGATCTTCCGGATTGTTTTTTGCGATGTTCGTGTCGAGCAGATACAGCGGAACTCGCCCGACTTGAATTCGCCAAACTTTGGCCCAAACCTCTCGGCCCGGAAAGGGAACGCTGACGACGAGTTCGGACCCGTCGGGGGCCGTTTCGGGAATCAGAGGAAGGTTGAAAAAATCGTTCTCGGCATATCTTTCTTGTTGCCAACCATCGACGTTGAGATATTGCCGGAAGTACCCTTCCCGATACATGAGGCCAACGCCAACCAAAGGAATTGCCAAGTCCGAGGCGGCCTTGAGATGATCTCCGGCCAAGACTCCTAGACCGCCGGAGTAAATGGGGATGCTTTCGTGAATTCCGAACTCCGCGGAAAAATACGCGATTCGATATTTCTGGGGAATTCGCTCTTTGGTCAGTGTAGCATGAGAGTGATTCCCGTTGTCCCCGGAGACAGCTTCCAACGACGCTGGCACAAATCGATTATTCAAAACCGAATACGTCGGCTCGGCACTGTCTCTGCCAAAGTGCTCCATGAACCAGGTCGACGATGCGTTCATGTACGCATCGAGCGAAGCCTTGACTCGCTCCATGTGGGCCATGAACCCATCGTCCGTCCGGAGTTGTTGGAGTCTATTTTGGTCGATTTTCCCGAGCATCTTGATGGGGCTATTTTCGACCGCCGTAAACAATTCGCTGTCGATCCGGCGAAATAACGCCACGGCCTCGTGGTTCCAACACCACCACATGTTATAGGCAATTTGCTGGAGCGGTTGCAGCTCCTCGGGTAAATGCGGGAGAACGGTGAACGTACGAATGGGAAGGTTTTCCATCTCTACCTCTAGCCTTGGAGAAAGCACAAGGGAAAAGCCGAGGGCTTTCAGGATACGTGTCCCATTGCGAAAAGCCGTTCGGAGGATCTCGGCTGGATTCGTCTGGATGGGTGCCACGGAAGAGCACTCGACTTCTTGCACCCGTTTTACGGTCCCTTATTTTGACGTATACATTTCCCGATGTGGACCTGCGGGGGGTTCTGGGTCATCAACTCAGGATCGCCGCGAAAAGAAATTCTCTTTTTGGATCGTGGGACAGGTTAAAAACCTGTCCCACGATCCAAAATCCCAAACCCAGATCATCGGCAACTTCTTTTCTCGGCGATCCTTCGAATACCTGTTCATCGGAAGCCGAGTCGCAACCTAGCAAGTTGAGCCGGACCGCAAGGTAACGCAGGTCGTTTCCATCGGTTTTACCAACGAGGCTGTTTAGGGTAGGATACCGACGCGTTGTTCTTTGGCAATCATGATTTCGCCAAGTCTCGGTGGGAGACCGGCCAGACCAATCACGCCAAATTTTCCATGAAGATTCGGCTAATTCGCTGGCTCGGGAAGGAAGACGCGTTTCTTTCGGAGTTTAGTCAAATACAATATGTGAAATTAGAAATTAGGCAGAATCGTCAAACTTGTGAGCTACATTTACTCATATTCACGAACCAGCTGCCACAGGCCAATTGAAAATCTCAAAAGCGTTGGCTTGGGCACAACTGCACTCTGGCATTCGATCAGCCACGACAGCACTCTGAGCTTGGAGACTCAAACATGCGGACAGTTATCACAGGCGGAGCTGGATTCGTTGGTTCTCACTTGTGTGAACGATTCCTCGACGAAGGACACACGGTCGTGTGTGTGGATAACTTTATCACCGGACACCGGGCGAACATCGCTCCGTTCCTAGAGTTGGATTCGTTCACTCTCATCGAGCACGACATCTCCAAGCCGCTCGAGTTGCCTGGCGAAGTGGATAACGTGTTGCACTTTGCTTCTCCCGCAAGTCCAGTCGATTACCTTCGCCATCCGATTCCAACGCTCAAGGTGGGAGCCCTCGGGACGCACAATACACTCGGGCTGGCGAAACTTAAAAAAGCTCGCTTTCTGGTCGCGAGCACCAGCGAAGTCTACGGCGACCCGTTAGTCCATCCCCAAACCGAAGATTACTGGGGCAACGTGAACCCCATCGGTGAGCGCGGCGTTTACGACGAAGCCAAACGATACGCCGAGGCGCTCGTCATGGCGTACCACCGCGAGCATCGCATCAATACTCACATCGTTCGTATTTTCAACACTTATGGGCCGCGAATGCGACTCGACGACGGACGCGTCGTTCCGAATTTTATCGGGCAAGCGCTTCGCGGCGAACCTCTGACGGTCTACGGTGATGGCTCTCAAACCCGGAGCTTCACATATGTCGACGACCTCGTCGAAGGGATTTACCGATTGCTCTTCTCTGACTTCAACGAGCCGGTGAACATCGGCAATCCGAACGAAGTGTCCGTCCTGGAATTCGCCAAAGAGATCATCGAACTGACCGAAAGCTCTAGCGAAATCGTTTTCAAAACACTTCCGAAAGATGACCCGAAAGTCCGTAAGCCCGACATCACCCGAGCCCGAACGATCCTGGGTTGGGAGCCGCAAGTTCCCCGCGAAGTTGGGATGCTCAAGACGCTCGAATACTTCAAGGAGAGCATTCGGGAATCGCAACCTGCCGGGTAAAACCAATTCCGGGCGGATCGATAAGAGTCGTGTTTGGATGTTGATCGGAAAGTTGCTTTTCGCTCCGCGAAAAGATCTTTGGCTTGGAAATCTTTTCGCTCAGCGAAGAGTAGCTATCCCCTAATGCGACAGTTATTGATCCGACTGCCCTCCTTCGCAGGCCCGAGAAGTCATGGACGAAGAATCTTTCCTCCAATCTATCTGGGCAAACCCCGCCGATGACACCAAACGCCTCGTTTACGCCGACTGGCTCGAAGAACGAGGCGATCCTCGGTGTGAATACATTCGGCCTCGTCTCGAACTCCGCAAAGGGCTCGCTCCTGCCAACTCACACGAACGTCTCAACGCCCTCGTTCCAACAATTGAGGACGAGTGGAGACGGAGAGTTTTCTGCGTACCGAAACTCTCCATCAAGCAATTCCGTCGAGTCAACAAACCCATCACCGACCTAATCAGCAAGTGGGGTGGGCAACCTGTCTGGGTCGATCGTCCGATGTGGCCCGTTGCCGTCACCGGTGAGGTCATGCAATTCCAATGTCAGATCAAAGTGCCGGATTTCTTCGGAGCACCGCTCGCCGGAAAGATGGTCTACGTCTTCCAAGTTGGTCCCGAATGGAAGGATTGGAGGGAATTCGCGGAAGAAGCCCATATCGAAGTCCTCGATCCGGAATGTGGAGAAAACGCAGTCATCATCCAACCCGACGGAGACCCACCAACACCGATTTGGGTCGACGAGTTCGAACCAGACGGACAGCGGCGTAGAGGTGCTCCGCTCCAAATCGAGGAGAGGAATTCGGGACCAGGTTTGTACGATTCCGAGGGAAACCCCGGCGAGTGGGTCTGCGAATTCGAAGAAGGCACCGACCCAGATTACACACCAAACTCGTCTGACTTTTGGGACCAAGATGCCTGGAATGCATATTGGGAACAAGTCTACGGGAGGAAAATTGGCGGAACACCACTATGGGGAAACGGGCGTGAGAGCGATATCGATAGCCTGGCCAACGACCCGGACTGGCGGGTCCTACTCCAATTCCAAGGTTTAGTTCCCCACCTCAACATTTGGGAAGCCTTCGGGTGGTGGGTATGGGTGTCTCGTGACGCCAAACGCGGTATCTTAATGGGCGACCGGTGATCCGATCCTACAACCGACACTCCCCCGATTTTAATCCCATCCTTTTTCCGCCCCTCCGGTCGTCTTGCTCCGTTTATTCCCGTAAAATGAGATGGATAAACATGGGAACCAAAGCGGAGTTGCACAACTATGGCCGGAATGACGATCACCGAAAAGATACTCGCGAAACACGCCGGGAAAGACAACGTCCTCCCCGGTGATAATATCTGGGTCAACGTCGATGTGTTGATGACGCACGACGTTTGCGGTCCGGGCACCATCGGCGTGTTCAAGAAACATTTTGGCCAGGATGCCAAAGTTTGGGATCGCGAGAAGGTCGTCATCATTCCGGACCACTACATCTTTACTGCGGACGCCAAGGCGAACCGCAACGTCGATGTCCTCCGCGAGTTCGCCGCGGAACAAAACTTGCCATATTTCTATGACGTCGGGACTCCTCGTTATAAAGGTGTCTGCCACATCGCTTTACCCGAGGAAGGTCACACCCGACCGGGCGAAGTTCTCTTCGGCACCGATAGCCACACATGCACCGCCGGAGCATTTGGCGAGTTCGCGACGGGAATCGGAAATACCGACGCCGGATTCATCATGGGGACGGGAAAACTCTGGGTCAAAGTCCCACCGACCATGCGGTTTGTGTTTGAAGGTGAGATGCCTCCCTATTTGATGGCCAAGGATTTGATTCTCGCCGTCATTGGTGACATCGGTTGTGACGGGGCGACGTATCGTGCGATGGAATTTGACGGAGAGGCCGTCTACGCCCTGAACATCGAAGAACGAATGACTCTCTGTAACATGGTCATCGAAGCCGGTGGAAAGAATGGCGTGATCGCTCCCGATCAAGTCACGCTCGACTTCGTCGACCAGCGAAACGCGGGCAGCAAACCGTATGATCCCGTCTATCGCGACGATGACGCAAATTACATTTTCGAGAAGGTGTACGACGTCTCGAAGATGGAACCGGTCATCGCGAAACCGCACAGCCCCGACAACAAAGCCAAGGTCACCGAAGTTCGTGGGACGAAGTTAGATCGCGCCTACATCGGGTCTTGCACGGGCGGAAAGCTCACTGACTTCCAGGCAGCCGCGCAACTCATGCAAGGCCAAACGGTCAAGATCGACACGTTCGTGGTTCCGGCGACTTCGGACATCATGCGCGGTTTGAAAACAGAAACCATCGACGGCCAAACGCTCGAAGAAATTTTCATCTCTGCGGGCGCAAAGATCGGCGAGCCCTCGTGTGCCGCGTGTCTCGGCGGTCCAAGCGACACGTTCGGACGTTTGAACGCACCCATGAGTTGTATCAGCACGACCAATAGAAATTTCCCCGGACGGATGGGACACAAGGAAGCACAAGTCTATCTCGCGAGTCCGCTCACCGTCGCGGCGAGTGCGATCAATGGACAGATAACCGACCCTCGCGATTGTTTGGTGCTGTCGTAAGAGAGAATGGTGGGCTTTCGCGTCGCTGACGCTGCGCTTACCCCACCCTACGAACAATGCTTGAAGCCGCGTTTCCCGCTTCGTTCATTCGAGAAACTACACCCATGCAAAAAACATTCACCGGCAAAGCCTACGTCCTCGGTGATCATGTCGATACCGACCAGATCATCCCCGCCGAGCACCTCACGTACGATCCCTCCATCCCGGAGGAATACAAAATGTTCGGCAAACACGCTCTGTCCGGAGTGCCGAAGGCCCAAGGCGGACTCCCGAAAGGTCACGTTCGTCTGCATGGAGAAGATGAGTTCATCGCCGATCACCAAATCATCATCGCCGGAAAAAACTTCGGATGCGGATCGTCCCGCGAACACGCACCCATCGCACTCGATGCGGCGGGCATCAAGGCCGTCGTTGCAGAATTTTTCGGGCGGATTTTCTATCGCAACGCGGTCAACGGTGGCTATCTGTATCCAATCGAAACGAAACACCGACTTTGCGAACACATCTGCACCGGCGACGAAATCGAGATCGATCTTCAAGCCGGCACTCTGGTCAACAAGACCACGGGCGAGGAATGGACCATCGAGCCGCTCGGGGAAGTCACTCCGATTTTGGAAGCCGGGGGAGTCTTTGCTTATGCGAAGGAACAGGGGATGTTGAAGTAACGAGAAACTAATTGGAGCCCACGATTCCTCGTTCTTTAGAAAAAGCGTTTGAAAGAGTTGCTTTTCGCTCCGCGATAAGTTTCTTTGGCTCTCGTGACTTTTTACTCGCCGAAAAGCAACTCTCCGATGCTGCGACGCTCGTTTATCCATCTGCGCACGCTTCACACCTTCGATTCTACTGACGGAGCCGCCGCTTTCACTTCAGTCAGTTCCTGTTCCAACTCTCGCACCCGTTGCTGAAGTTGCTCAACGATCGGAGCCACGACTTTTTGAGGAAATCGTTTGTGGATGTGTTGTGGGCAGTTGACGTCCCATGCTTCGATCTTGAACAAAATAGCCCGTTCGACTTTGCCGGGATAATCGGGATCATTCAGGCTCTCGAGCAGCGCGGGATCATCTTCGACGACCCTCGCACTGCCCCATACTTTGATCCGACGGCTATGAACGTAATCCATCAGGAAAATAAACGCCTTCGGGTTCTCCGACAGATTCCCCAGTGTGATGTACTGACGATTTCCGCCGAAGTCGGCGAACCCCAAAGTCTGCTCATCCACAACTTTCAAGAAGCCCGTTGGACCACCTCGGTACTGGATGTAGGGTTGCCCGTCGGCGTTGGACGTTCCCAGATAAAACATGTCCAGTTCCGAAAGGAATACTTCGAGTTCGGGAGTGACGTTCGTTTGCCAACTGCCTCTCTCTTCCATTCGAGCATAGGAAGACCGCGAGCCCTTCTGCGTTTGGATTGCTTTCACGGCAGGTGTAAACGCGATATCGCTTGGAATTGCAGGCATTACATTTCTCCTTTCGCGTCTGTTGCATCTAGCGCATCGACAGTCTTATTTGACGGAGGGAATTCCAAGATCGTCAGCCGGGCGTGGACCCGGTGCGGGCCAGTGAAACTTGCGTTCGTGTTCTTCGATTGGGACATCGTTGATGCTCGCTTCTCGACGACGCATCAAACCATCGTCATCAAACTCCCACAACTCGTTGCCGTAGGCCCGAAACCAATGGCCCTGTGCGTCTTGGTATTCATATTGGAAACGAACGGCGATTCTGTTCTCGGTGAAGCTCCAAAGTGCTTTGGTCAAGCGGTAGTCGAGTTCCTTTTCCCATTTGCCCGTCAGGAACTCTCGAATCTGGTCACGTCCCTTGAGAAATTGATCTCGGTTCCGCCACTCGGAGTATTCGGAGTATGCGAGCGAGACTCGCGCGGGGTCTCGGCTGTTCCAGGCATCTTCGGCGGCACGAACCTTGGCGAGGGCGGTTTCTTCGGTGAATGGTGGTCGAATGGAAGCTGGTGAAGTCATATTGTGAATGTCCTCTCGGGCCGATACAAGACAGACCAGTCTGTCTTGTATCGGCGAAAAATTTTTCGGTAAGTGTGTCAAAATTATCGGCGGGCTTTCAAGTTTTTGGCCAGGAAGTTTCGCATCAATCGGGCGATCGTGGGGCCATCTTCTTCGAGGGCAAAGTGGCCGGTGTTGAGCAAATGGAACTCAAGGTTCTTCAGGTCACGTTTGTATGGGTGCGCTCCAGCGGCTGGAAAGATCGCGTCGTTTTTGCCCCAGACGATCAACGTCGGCGGTTGATGTTTGCGAAGGTATTTTTGCCATTTGGGATACAGAGGCGGGTTGCTCCCGTAGCTGTAGAACAACGCTAATTGGATTTCCTGATTGCCAGGCCGATCCAGGAGAGGTTGAACGTGTCCCCAGGTGTCGGGGCTGATCGTTTCCAGATTGCGGACGCCGTGTGTGTACTGCCATTTCGTGGCTTCGAGGGTGAGCAGTGATCGCAGTTTGTCTCCTTGTTTTTTCGTGCGATTTTTCCAGTATTTTTTGATGGGTTTCCAGAAATCATTGTCGATCCCTTCTTTATAGGCGTTGCCGTTTTGGACGATCAAAGTTTGGACGCGCTCGGGATGTTTGACGGCGAGCCGGAACCCGACAGGTGCGCCGTAATCCATTAGATAGATGGAATACTTTTTCAATTTGAGTTTGTTGTTGAACTTTTCTACGACATTCGCCAAGTTGTCGAACGTGTAGTTGAAGTCTTTGACTGACGGAGCCGAACTATACCCGAAGCCGGGATAGTCGGGGGCGACGACATGATATTTGTCGGCCAGCGCCGGGATCAGATTTCGGAACATGTGTGAGGATGTTGGAAAACCGTGCAACAGCAAGACAGTTGGCGCGTTCTTGGGCCCGGCCTCGCGGTAGAAGATTTTCAGTCCGTCGATTTTCACTGTGCGGTAAAGAACTCGTGTGGGCGAGATCTTGGGATTGTCTGCGGCAAAGCTACCCGAACTGAGAAAACTCAGCGTGGCAAGAGCCAGAGCAAATTTCGTGGTGTTGAACAAAGTCATGGTTGATTCTCCAAATCAAAAGGGCAAGAAACCAGGAGTTGTTGATTGCTAAAAAAACAGACAGGTCTGTATACATAGACGCGAAAAAAAGAGAACTCTTACTTCCGTTTGTTTGAAACTCTCAAGATCAGACCGACCGCAGCTTCTCTGGCCACGTCTGCCGATTTCGAGGACTTTTCCAGAACGGCGGTCACGATAGCTCCTTCCACCAAAAGAGAAACGGCAGGCGCGACAGAGGCGGCGTTCTCCCCAGCGGCTTCCACGATGAGTTGCCGAATCAACTTGTGAAAACGGTCCTTGTGTGCTGACGAAAACTGCGAAGCAGGATGCTCGCGATTGGCCAGTTCCACAGAAGCGTTGATGAACGAACAGCCGCGAAAGCCAGGACTCTCGAACCAGTCTTTGAGAGTTCTGAAAAACGCTTCGAGACGATCCATTCCCTTCGATGCATACCGTTCGACGGACCTCGTAAACAACTCGTTGACCTGTTCCTCTCGGTATTGCAAGACTGCCAGGATCAGATCATCCTTGGAAGAAAAATGGTTGTAGAGGGTCATCTTGGCGACACCCGCCTTGTCGATGATACGGTCGATGCCCACCGTGTGGATGCCTTCGGCATAGAACAGCCTCTCGGCGGTTTCGATGAGTCGTTGTCGTGCTCGCGACTTGTTGGTTCGTGGGTTGCTCATATTACTTAACATACAGACCTGTCTGTTTTTGTCAAGACACTTTCCTGAGAAAATTCTTCGGCTGCCCTTTACCAAACCTGCGATTTCTTGGCTCCACTTCGTAAGCTGTCTGTGTTGTTGAAGTGTCGCTTGTGTTGCCTCGGGGCTGTTTCGGGTAATCCGGTGAGGAAAAACAATGTCGTCCGCGAGTCTCGTTCTCCTCACTTGCGCTGCGATGGTTGCGTTCGCTGGGAACTCCCTGCTCTGCCGCTTCGCCCTGAAGGAAACAGAAATCGATGCCGCGACGTTCACGACGATTCGGTTGGTGTCGGGCGCTATCACGCTTTGGTTGTTGGTGCAGTTCCAAAAGGAGAAAAAGTCCGGCCAAGGAACTTGGCTGTCGGCGTTGGCGTTGTTTGCCTACGCGGCGGGGTTCTCGTTTGCCTATGTGAGTCTACCCACGGCAACCGGAGCTTTGTTGCTATTTGGGGCTGTGCAAGCCACGATGATCGGCTACGGAATTTGGTCGGGAGAGAGACTGCGGGTTCTTCAATTTGTGGGGTTGTTCCTCGCGCTGGGAGGGCTCGTCGGTCTGGTGCTCCCTGGTTTGCAAGCTCCGCCGATGTTAGGTTCCGGCTTGATGCTGGGCGCTGGGATAGCGTGGGGGATCTACTCGTTGCGGGGACGAGGGGCAGGTGATCCCACGAAAGTAACCGCGGGGAACTTTCTTCTGGCTGTTCCATTCACGCTTGGGCTCAGTCTGGTGATGCTTCGACAAGCAAATCTTGATCTGGTTGGCGTCGGGTATGCTGTCGCCTCGGGGGCTCTCGCCTCGGGAGTGGGTTACGCGATTTGGTACACGACGCTTCCCAATTTGAAAGCGACGATTGCGGCCACCGTCCAGCTGAGTGTGCCAGTCTTGGCCGCGATGGGAGGCGTGATCTTTTTGGGCGAGAAAATCACGATCCGCGTGGTTCTGGCTTCGTGTGCCATTCTGGGAGGAATCGCATTGGTTATTCTGAATAAGCCAAAGGAAGCCGAGAGGAAACAGAATGCCGCCGAGAGTTCCAACTCAGGCGGATCATAGAGCGGTTTACGCTTGGTTTGGGTACGGTTTCTTTTTCAAAGTCCCTCGCCCCGCTTGCGGTCAGATTTTCCGATGGAGAACCTGGACGATGGACGAGAATGCCTGGATCGAAACTCTTGAGAAAGACCCAACGAAAAATCAACATGGAGCAGAAATCGTGAGTTCCGTAGGTGGTATTGATTCTGTTTTCCGGTCGTTCTATCGGAATCCGAATCCGCAGTTGTATGTGGACGTCGTTCGCTATGTCCGTTCACTCGAAGAGGAGCCAACCATAGAAGTCCCGTTCTATGTGGTTCGAATTCCGCAGATACACGAAGAATGCCGAACAGCGTTGGAAGCTCTCCAAAGCGAAGACGAGACCATCGCCGCCTACGCGAAAGGAATTGCTTCATCGCGAGCTGCCGAGTTGATCCCCAAACCTCTTGAGCTTCCGTTAGATCACCCCGCCGTCATGGATTTGCTCTGGGCGGAGTTTTTCGTCACCGGAAACACCGAGGCGGTGGATCGGATTGTTTCGATCCTGGATCGGGAAGACAACTTCCGGGCCAAGCTCGTTCAATGGCTTCAGACGCAACTCAACACGCCGACTCAAGAACGAATTTTCGAGGACTACCAGGATCGTTTCGAAAACTGGGGTTTTCCGATCGATTACGACACGGGAACGATCGACGAGCCGTTGGACTCGGATTTTTCCGTTGCTCGGTTGATGAAAGATGGCAAGCTGAAAGTGGATGAGCTTCCTTTCGAACTCACAACCGAAGACTGTACGCAGATGGCTATGAAGAGTGCTGCGGTCTGGTCGCTTCGGAATGTTGCCGAAGACGATCCGAAGGTTGCTGCGATTTGCGTCGAAGCAGCCGTAGCCGAAGGGAGAGCGGCGAGTACTCTGTTGTGATTGGAAGGAGGAACAGTATAGTCTTGGCTCTCTGGAATGACATACATCTCAATCCGCATTTTTCATACTGTATAACAAGACGAAACGAAACATTGCTCGTAAGGAATCTGTCCACCGATGTCACTCCCCATCGCCAAACTCGCTCTCGAAAACGGCTCCGTGTACATTGGCCACGCGTTCGGCGCCACCGGCGAAACAACCGGCGAAGTCGTCTTCAATACGTCCATGACAGGCTATCAAGAGGTCCTCACCGATCCTTCCTATAAGGGCCAAATCGTCACGATGACGTATCCACTCATCGGAAACTATGGCATCAACGAGGAAGATCGCGAATCGGCCCACCCACAAGTCGAAGGATTTATCGTTCGCGAGTTGACGCGAACGCCGAGTAATTTTCGCTCCGCAGAAGGACTCCACGAATATCTCGCCAAACATAACATCATCGGGCTCGAAGGCATCGACACACGCGGGCTTGTGAAACGGCTTCGAACACATGGCGTGCTTCGCGGGGTGATCTCGACGACCGATCTCGACGATGCTTCGTTGGTGCGGAAGGCGCGGTCGTCACCAGACATCGTCGGACGCGACCTCGTCCGGGAAGTTCTCCCGAAAGAATCGAGTCCGTGGGAAACAGGCTACGACAGTGCGTTTGCCTCGGAGTTGTTGCCGACGCGCGAAGTGCGACACCACGTTGTCGCTCTCGATTTCGGGATGAAGTGGAATATCCCGCGGTCACTCGTGCAGGTGGGGTGTAAGGTCACGGTGGTTCCGGGTTCGACGTCGGCGAGCGAAATTCTTGCCCTGAACCCCGACGGAATCTTTCTCTCGAACGGACCGGGAGACCCCGAGGCCGTGGAGTACGGAATCAACACCGTCGGAGAGTTGATCGGCAAAAAGCCCATCTTCGGAATTTGCCTTGGCCACCAACTAACTTGTTTGGCCCTCGGCGCGAAGACATATAAATTAAGATTCGGCCACCGCGGAGCGAACCAACCCGTCTTGAACAAGGTGACCGGGCGGGTCGAAATCACGACGCAAAATCACGGTTTCGCAGTCGATCCGCAATCCCTTCCGGCGGGCGTCGAACAAACTCACATCAACTTGAATGATCAAACCAACGAAGGCATTCGCCACGCGTCCCATCTGGTCATGAGCGTGCAGTACCACCCCGAAGCGTCGGCGGGTCCGCACGATAGTTCGTATTTGTTAGAGGAATTCGCGAAGATGATGGGCTGATGTTGGGATGGAAAGTTGCTTTTCTCGCGTGCAGGCACTTTGCTTTGCAGGCTTCGCCTGCGT
>CAYYUU010000058.1:0-14640 GCA_964474955.1 uncultured Alcaligenaceae bacterium
CCGATCGTGACGGCTGGCAAGTCTTCGTCGACCGCGTTCGTCCAGACGCCTCGAACTCGACCGAGCTGGACGACACTATCTACGAGCGTCGGGGCGTCCGGATTCTGGGAGGCGGCTTCCGTCAGCGTTGGGAGGGTCAGCCCCGTGAGTTCGACGAGAAAGTCTTCGTTCCCCTCGGCCAATGCGTCCCCACGAACTGTGACGTTGATGGTCGTCGAGAGATCTCCTGCGGGAATCGTGACCGAGCCCGTTTGCGGAGTGTAGTCGTTCACAGACGGATCGTTGGGGTCAGTTGTGGCAAGACGGTCGAATGTTTGGTAGTCGATGATGAGGTCGTCGAACAGCGGCATCGAGAGAAGGACGTCGAAGGTCATCGTCACTGTTTGTCCCGGACCAGGCTCCACAACGAGGCCATTCCCGACGTAAACAAGCGGGACTGTCCCTCCATCCTGGGAACCGTGGCTCAAGTTCTCGTCGAGCGGAAGCACCGACAGGATGGCCGCGCTCAAGTCGGTCGGTGGGACGTTCGTCGAGAGTGTCGGATTTCGGTAGAAAAGGGCGACGTCTTCGGGGGAGAACGTCGCCGGATCAATGACACGGTCGAACCGAACGAGGAACCCATCGACCTGCCGTGTCCCATCGAGGGCGAACTCGGTGTTCACCGGAATTCCCGGGAACTCCAGATCGAGTTCGGGGAACGCGCCGTTGGCCGGGACGAGGAAGTTCATGTACGCCTCGATGAGGGCCTGGTACTGGTCGAACACCGGTCCCGTCGAGCTGTCCACGACGACCGGACCAGTTGGAACGGTCACGTCGGCCGTCCACAAATCCAGCCCATCTTCGTTGAGGTTCCCCGACCAGAACGGCAGGACCTTTCCGCCATAGACCAACAGTGCGTTGTGGTCGAAGACGGGTGCCGGGTTGAGGATGGCGAAGTTGCTCGGTATTGGTCCGATCTCGATCGTGGCTCCAGTGATGGCGTCGGTGGCCATCTTCGTGGGGTTCAGGTAGACCGGTTTGCTGAACGTCGCCCCACCATCGACGCTGGTAGCCAGGAACGTCGCGACACGTCCATTGGCTGCGTCATAGCGTCCGTCGTACCACATCGCCGTCAAGCTGCCCGTCACTGGATCGACGGCCAACTCCGGCATGAACTGCGGACGGAGCCCCTCGCTAAAGTTGTCTTCCAGGCTATCCTGGTTGAGCCGAACGGGGAACGTCCCGTCGTCTTCTTGCAATGCGTCCCACGACACCCCACCGTCGTCCGAAGCCATCAGATAAATGTCGGTCTGGTTGGCCGACACATTGGTCGGGGCCGCGCCGATGACATGCGCTTCCGTGTAGGCGATGTAGAGTCGACCTTGATGCGGGTTGAACGAACTGACTCCCGCATCCTGAACGAACGAGATGCTCGGCCCAATGCCCGCATTCGGTTGGGCTCGATCTTGATACGGATACGGGGGATTTGCGGCCGAAGACGGTGGCGAGTTGGTTGCCCCGCCGATCACCTCGTCCGTCCCATACCCGTCCGTCTCCATCTGCGAGACGAACCGCATCGTCCATTCCGTCAAGTATTGGACAGGGATACTTCCGTCATTCCGTGTGTCGGACACTCGCAACCGCCATCGCCCATTCAGTTCGGCTGGAGTCATTCCGTCGAAGACATCGAGGTCTCCCGCTTCCGGTTGGAAGTGAGCGACGTAGGGGGCTTGATTCGACGCGTCATCGATGTTCCGTGGAGCATCCTGGTTGAAGGTCGTGCCGACCGCTTCCCCGTTGATGATCCCAAGGTTCGCCACGTCCGGCAACCCTTGTCCGGCGATGTCGGTGTCGTCTCCATCGACGCCGAATTGGATCAGCGTAATAGTAGTGCCGTCGGGCGCAATGAGTTCCACCCGGACGTGGCTCATGTGCGGGTGAACCATCGACACAATCACATCGAGATCCTCAAGGACGTCGAAGTTTGGATCGTTCAGTTGGACGGTCGTGTTAAACGTTCGGAACAGCGGAGTGTGCGCCCCTCCCGACACCCCAGGAAAACCATCTCGCAAGAAACCATCGACGGGACCAACAGAGTTTTCCGTAAACTCTTGAACGACCAGTAAGGGTTCGCCATCCGTCTTGGTGGCGAGTGGATTGAACCGGTCCAGTGTGATGCCACCTTGGGCTGGCGTACCCGTCACGTTTTCCCAGGCGAACGTCAGCTGTCCGCCTTCGACGCGGCCATCGGCGGTTCCCTGAGTGATGACGACCTGCGGATGTGTGGCACCTGTCGTTCCCGCAGTGTACCCATTGTCGTTGACGAACTGGGGCGTGGAGAACGTCTCCCCTCCGTCGGTCGAGAGGGCGAGCAAAATCGCATGGGAGTTGATTGTCCCTGCCGCAGGCTGGGTCGCATTGGTGTTCCACGCGACATAGACAACATCTTCCGGGAGGCTCGCGAGTGGATCGGTGACTGTCTCGCCGGTGTCCGGGTCGGTGTACGTAGGGACGTTGTTGTTGACGGCGAGGACGGGGTTAAGAGCCGGGTCCTGACCTGCCCATTGATAGACGATGTTGACGTCGGTCGTGTCCGGGGTGGTTGGGTCGAGGTCGACCTGCGTCGGAATGTTCTCGCTGAAGTCGAATTTATAGAGGGCCAGCGCACCTTCGGCGAAGTTGTTATCGTGCCCGACCACACCCACGTAAAACTCGTTGTCTCGAGTGAAGGCAACGGTCGGCTCACTCATGCCTGTATACGTCACGCTCCCCGGTGCCGTGAACGGCGTCACGGCGAACGACGCCCAATTCTCTCCGCCGTTCACCGAATAGTGACCCGCAATCGTGTTGTTGCCCTGAGCGTAGAGCAAGACAATCTTGTTCGGAGACGTCGGGCTTTGGGCAATCACAGGGTCATACCCAGCGTCGTCAAAAACTTGTTGTCCGGTCACCACCGGAGGCAACACGGCCGGCGCCGTGCGGTCCTCCAGAAGCTCAAGAGTGGGATTGATCTTGCCGTTTGGATTCGTCGAACGAGGAGGGGATTTTTGGCTTCGGAATTGTTCGAGAAACCGGCGGAGGGACTTCAGGTTCATTGCAGCCTCAAGATGTCCGAGTACGAGTAGGAAGGAATAATACCGATGATGCTTCCGCGCCAGAATCCCGACGACGAAAGAAAATAAGTCAAACGAATTAGACCCTGCAAGCCCGGCCAATGCCCAACGCGGCGGGCCGTGTTCTGCTCAATGTTTCCAATCGAGAACCGTACATCGACGGCGGGTAACTCTCGCCTGAGGGAAGCGACGCTTGGGGGGAACAAGGCAATCGTGCGAGTCCATGTCCGCCAAGGTCGCGCCAACGGAATGAGTTCTGTAAACGCAGAAACCACCCACCAACGCACCGCGTCGGGGGTGTTCATCGTGTTCGCCTGTAGGCTTGTTGCCGGTCCGCTAGCGCCAGACCACGTTCGGAACAATCACTTAAAATTGAGAGATCCATGGAAGTCATCCAACGTGCTTCCCATTTGGCAAGTTGGCCCGAGGACCGCGAACTTTCTTGTCGTCCGGTTTGCGGTTTTTGGGTTTTGCTCGGCTCTTCCGTGCGTTGCCGGGACAACAATACGGATTCGAGCTTGGGTCATGTTCGGACAGCAACTCACTCTCGGAACGGACGGCAGGCTTTCCGGTTATTTATTCGGCGTCACCAAGGTTCAACGGAACGACCAAACCAAACGAAACATTAAAATTCCAAGAAAACGAAAAACACTGGCTTCCGGCCTAGTTTTGCCTTCCGAATAGTTCGTACAGGCCGTCGATTTTTTGCATTTCCGTTCGGACTCTTCCGTGCAGTGACAGTCCGTTTCGTCATACTGCCGAGGTCTCTCCGTTCGGAAAGATAAGCAAACAGGCAAGATGCCTGTTCTGCGGACAAGCAACAAACCAAAATTTTTCGCGGAGCGAAAAGCAACTCTTTGAGACGTACCACAAGGCGGCACTTGTTTATCCGTCCGCGCCCTCTCGGCCTGGAAAAATCCTGCGTACGTCTCTCCGCGTGAGGGCGCGCATCAGTATCGGAATTCGAGTTCTACGTTCACTCCATGAATCCACAAATCTTCATCGACAAAGGCGAAGGCCGGGCGTGGATTGCCGACAGGTGGGCCGAGGAACGTTTGGGGGATGGCCGTCGAATTCACGACGGGGTCAATTTGCTTACCGGGTCGCACGACGTTGGGCAGATACAGGAATGTGTAGCCACCACCGATCCGAAAATTGTCGGTAAGCTGGACACCGATCTTGACACCGGCTTCCGGGAGGACCATGAACTGGTTGCGACCGTATTCGCCGATGTTCGTCGGCTGGGCCAACACACCCCCGATGAGTTCTTGGTTGCCCACGGGCGCAGGTGGAGCCATGATGGATGTCGAGCCGTTGATCAAGACCGTTTGACGGTTGACGCCCAAGGCACACTTGCCCCAGAGGTTGCCATAGAACCGTCCGATCCGGAACTCCGTCTGGACCCCGAGTTGTCCTGCCATGTATTGGTTTTCTGTCCCGAAAAAGTCATGCGTGAACACGTTCGCTTCCGAGAGGAAGACGGCAACAGGAAGGACCGACTGACTCGAGTCAATCGTGATACCTTCGTCGATGTGCAGGTATCGGAATCCGCCGATCAGATCGACGTTCCCCCATCCAAACCGCAATAGTTCCTTGCGAACGTTCGTTTCGAATCCCCAAACGCGACTCAACACGTCTACTTGTGCGCCGCCCGAAGAGATGCCCGGTGCGGCGACCGGAACATTGCCAGCGAGTCCGGTCGCCGCGTCGGTGAACACGCGGTCGATCGGAGGATCTCCTGCGGAGGTGAGCGACACGCTCGGCGTCCGTTGTCCGAGTGTGAAAAACGTTCCTTCGATGCCCCATTTTTGACGGGGATCGAGCCACATTCCCAGCGTGGTGCTGTATCCTTGTCGCTGCTCGATGTCGGGGAAGCTCGGACCTCCAATCGTCGTTCCTGCTGGACCTCCCACGGTCACTAGGGCCGACGTCTGGAAGTTATCGACCCAGTAGTGCAAATAGTCCACGGTGCCATAAAACTTGTATCCGCGCGGAACCGGAAGCCCTGAATGGCCCAGAGTCTTCAACTCCAAAGGCGGTCCCAACCGCCAGCCTTCGACGACGCAATCTTCCGGCGGAGGACCAGCCGGAATTTCTTCGACGCATAGTGGTTCTTCCTCGTGAGGATGCTTCCCGGTAGGGGCGGGAAGCTTCGATGGTGCTCCGGTTCGATCTTCCGCTCCATGAGAGAGCCCTGTCCGACGCAACTTGGGGAAGAACGTTTTGCGTCTCTTCCTTGGTCGGGCCGGGGCAGGTCGGGTAGGTTCGACGCAGTGCCGCCCCGGCAAGGTGTAAGGCGGAGGACCAAAGTGAGGTCGACCGTGAGCCAAACCGCCTCGCCTCCAGGGTAACGCAAGGGGTCCATTCGCCTCCAACGTACCACCAACGAGGATGGGCGGTTGACTTGTCCACTTTAGGACACCAGGAAACGAATAGGGCACGGGCAGAGGAGCTTGTGGGTAGGCAACAGGAGGATAGGGTGATTGAGCCAACGCCAAACCACCCATCCCCAGCCACACCAACAGCGGAGTGAGAAGTCCTTTTCTCATAATGGTCTCCAGGTTGTGGTTGCTGGTTGGTCGGTTGTGTGGTTAGCTGTTCGAACACACGTTTCTCGGGACGGCTTCTTCGCGCTCACATCTCGGCACTAACCACTAACAGTTCCATCGGCAGGCTGGTTGTAACAGCATCAAGTTCTGAGCCGGAAACACCAACGCTCCGAGGAAGGCTCGTTGGCTTGTGAGGGATAACTGAGGTGCAACAGATGTGAGGCCGAGTGCTGTTTGGAGTCGGCTTGAGGAATATTTTCAGGACAACGAATTCTCTTTTTCGCCGCGCAATCACAAACCCGCAAAATCCGCAAATTTGTTGAACAGAAGCGGATCGACTTGTTTTCTCGTGTTGCCTTTATTTTGGAGTGCGTCGGCTTGACGGCGCTTTGCTCGTTTTGTGTCCTCGCTCACGCTTCGGGTTGGTCTTTCGGGCTTTGGCTCTTGCCTCTCGTCTCTCGTCTTCCTATTCCCTGATCCCTGTCCCCTATTTCAGGTCGATTACCTTCTTGTCCTTTCCCGAGCCAATTCGAATACTCTGCCAGTGAACTCGTAAAGCAACGTCGCTGTTTCCGAACTCCCGAATGTAATGTGCACGAACCGAAGCTGGTGTCGCCGAAGGTGCATTTCGCATGGCCTTCTCGACTTCTTCGTCTGTGGTCAATCGTTGAATCATGCCAGCCTGGTTGAGTTGTTCGAAATACCCGTCCGGGGAAAGCTCGTGGTATCGGAGATCAATTTTCTTTTTGGCCTCGTAGGACGAACCCAAATTCGCGTTCTCCAACAAGAACTCCTTGGTGACCCAATCGAGATGACCAACCAACGATTGAGGGGCGTTTTCCAAGGCATCGAGAACTTGTCCCCAGAGTTCTACGACATCGTGAGCTTCCGGATGGAACTCTTCGAGCTGACTGACGTAATCCCGACAAGCCCGCCAATAAAATCGTTGGACCTCCAACGCCGTGAATTGTCGCCCATCCCAACGAGCAACTTTCCGTTGTAGTTCCACGTCTTTCGAGACAGTGTGCAGAGTGCGAACGGGAAACCAAATCCGAGGCGTGTTGGGAATTCCACCTGCCTCGATGACGTCCATTACAAGTGCCGTCGTGGCGACGCGAAGATATTCCGCAACTTCGCACATGTTCGAATCGCCGAGACAAATCTGCATCCGTTGCCGATCCTCGAACAATCGGCGGGCACGCTTGGGCCAAAACGGCATCGCGACTGCGGTTTCCAAAAGGTGACTCAACTTGAACATGGGGTGCTCGCCAAACAGGAGTCCGCCATAAACTCGGTTGACGTTCCCGGCCTTCTGAGAAAGATGATACTGCCCTTTGGGGTCGACCCAACCGGTTCCGGTGAAGATCGTTCGCGTCACGAGGAAAGGGACCAACGAACGTCTGTGCTGCGAAAACACCGAAAGCCGAATCAAAAGGGAAAGGCCCAACATCGTCGGCAAGAAAAACGCAATTCCAATGACCCCGAGACTCCAATCCAACCACCCCGTCGACGTTTCCCGTCCGTCCCCAAATAGAAACACATCGACAAATTTTCCAAACGGCGGCGGTGCCTCTCCCCGGAACGCGGCCACGCAGACTCTTCCCGTCCACGCCATCCACGCCGCGATCAACATGCTGAAGAAGAGGACGAGCACGACTACCAACAAAATCAAGTAAGTGACTACGACAAACGGAAACGAAAGACTCAAGCCGACTCGCCAAAGGACCCGACGAAATCGATCCGGAGCGAGGACGGCCTCGAAGTTTTCGTGGCTTCCGTAGGCACGCCCTTGAGGATCACGATTATTTTTGAGAAGAGAGAATTCGCCGTCTGGAGGACCAGACGCGGCGGCAGCTTGGGAGATGAGTTTGTCTTGGGCTCTTTGCCAGATCAGTAAATCGCGGGGCGAGCGACATTCCGGCGTGGCCCCTTCCATGAGCCCGGAATGCTTCGCGTACCATGGTCGCTCCAACTGAACCACTCCTCCAGTGGCGAGGAAATGGCCCGGTTTCCACGAATCTGATTTGGCAACGGGAAGACTCTTTTGGAGGTGTGTAATCAGGCGTTCATAAAGGGCTTCGTCGGAAGGGCGTTCGGCATCCGGATCCGACGTCCGGAACCGAATCGCGTATTCCGTTTCGAGGCCCAAGAGTCGTTGAAAGACGGACACAGACGGGATTACTCACCACCATGAGGGACGTCGATCGTCTTGAAATATTCTTCCGGCTTGGTAAGGGCGTCTTGCCGGATCAAGTCCAGAACGTCTTCTTTCGTTGGGGCCTTGGGAACGGTGACGAGGTTGGTTTCCGTCGGAGTCGGCTGAGCTTGGGTTGGCTTCTTGTCCAAGAGTTGTGTCGACATGGATGCTCCTTGGATATTGAGATTCGTGTTGCTGTAGAAGGAAGAGTATCGGGCAAGCTTCCTTCACAGAAATTTCCCCTAACCATCATAGCTGGCGAGAGCGGGAGATACCAGAGGTCGAGTGTGTTTTCTTCGACTTCGGGCTGGCTATTAGCACGAGACCTCGGGAAATCAAAAATGTAAGATTTCTTGTTCTCTTTCGTCCGTATCCAACCAGTACGATGGCACCGTCTCAATCTGGAGGATGCGTCCTTTCCGACCTTCTTTCTCTCCCCACGTAATGCGGAACATTTTCCATCCTTCGGGCACTCGAAAGTCGTACTCCCAGTCTTCCGACCAGCGATAGATTTCTCCAACTTGCACCGATCTTTGCTTGACGAAATCCGGAGAGCCGAGCATTTGCAACACAGTTTCGGCAGGCATATCTTTGCTTACTCTTGTTGCTTTGGTGCGTCTCTCGGCGACCCGTTCGGGCAGGGAAAATCGGTCACCGTCATAAATGCGGAAATGATATGTGGGATAACCAAGAGGTTCCTGGCCAAGGAGTCGGAGGGAAAGATGAAGGATCGGACGGAAGTATTGCACCTCCAACCACCAGCATTCAACCATCGCGTGAGACCCCATCGACACACTTGGGTAATCGATCTCTTCCCAGTCTCGCAAAAGTGAAACCACGCTCGCAATCCGATGAACACCAACCAAATGAAAAGCAGACCTGAGAAATCGAATTCTTGGGTCAGCTTCCTGTTCTGCCTCTTCGTTTGCTCGCGGTTGGAACCATTTTTTTACTTCATCCATCTTGTCAGAAAACGCAGAAAGCAAATCGCACACGGTCTGCTTTTCTGCTTCTACCAACGCAAGGAAAAGGGGATCAGACGTTTCGGGTTGTGGCAAGAGTGTTGCGTTGCTCAAATCGAGAAGAAGCCGCTGGCCCCAGTATGTCCGCCAAACAAAATACGTGCTGTTTTGATGTCGAAAGAAATACCGCCAAGAATTCTGAGCCCAGTATAACCCCGCGGTGGAAAAACCCATCCGTTCTGGACTCCAAACACACGCAGGAGTAGTCGTCGAGCAGTTCTTGTGTTCACTGCCTGATCCTGTGACTCCCACCCGCAAGACATCTTTGCCACGTGGTGAAACGACAACTAATTCTGGCCGAAAACCGTGAGTTCTCAAGATCGACCAGCCATCATCGGAAACAACAACCTCAGACGGCGAATCCTCGTCCCTTTCTTGCCACCGCTCCCAAACGACCAGTCCCTCTTGCTTCCCGAACAGCCGACCAGACAACGGAGTGCGGGTGTTGTCGATAAGGCGGTAACGAAACTCATCTTGGTGTTGGGGGTATTGAACTCGGAAATCATCTTTCGGAAGTGACCCGCCGTTCTTGCGATTGATGGTCCCGTTGAAAGGAGAACGAGCTTCCAAAGTGAACTTGCCGTTTGGAGAAGTCGCTTCGCAGTCATGGTAGATGATGGCAGTCATGAGATTCTCTCCGGTTTGAAAGACGTATAGATCACCTGAGTACAAACCCGGCGAGTTTGAGCAACAACTCACAGAATTCCCCAAAGGTATCGCCCCACTCGTAATCGTCCCGGTGAATGATATGGTAGCGCCCGTGCTCAGCTGCCTCCAACACAAATGTCGTCCCATCGAACACGTCGTCGCCTTGAACTTCCTCCGGAAGTCCCCAAAAACGCAGATATTGCCAGAGAAGGTCAAGCTGACGACCTGCGTCTCGGGTTAGAAAGCGAGTTTAGGATGGATGAGTCCGCCAACGTCAAACCCGGCATCGCCATCCATTTCCTTGCCGATGAGTCGCCAGGAAAGCCCATCGACCCCACCCCGAACGCAGCAAGGCGAATACCAGGTTGGGAGGCACAAAAATCCGACCACGAGTGGTTGGTGAAGGTGAGGTGGATACAACGGGGGCTCTCCCATCCGCTGCAGAAAAAGAGCGAAATACTGAGCCTTCCCGAGATGCGAATCCTCTCGGGAAGACAAACTCCCACCTGGGAAGTATTGTCGCCAACTTTGGTCGTGCATGCCTTTCCTCCCCGAGGTTCACGTTCACGCAAGAAGTTCGCTCTTCCGATCATTCCTCCGACAATTACCGGTTAGGCAACAGAACGTCTTCGGCGTGTGTTAGCAGCACCCTCCTGACCAAATCATTTATCTTTGACGGTCAGGATTTTCCGGCTTCATCGGCGAAGGTATTTTTGCCTGAGGAACGTCGTGTTCGTCCTCGATCTCGCCAACGATCTCCTCAAGAACGTCCTCCAAGGTGAGGATACCAAGAACGTGTTCGTCGTGATCTCGCACAACAGCCATGGGGCGACGAGCTTTGCGGAAGAGTAACAGAGCAGTCGCCACGTCCTCGTCGGGACGCAAGAATATAGCGGGATACATGGCATCTTTCACGATGACCAGCCCTTTTAGGCTGAACAGATGGAACAAGTTCTTCGTATTCACGATGCCCACGATGTTGTCCATTTCCCCTTCGTAAACTGGCATCCGAGTATGGGCCGTCTTTCGCACGACCTCGAGCACTTGCTCTGGCGACGTGTGCAACTCAAGCGCCACCATCTTATCCTTGGGCACAAGGCAATCCTTGACCTGTTTTCCGGAGAGGCGAAAGGTTTTTTGAACGACTTCCGCTTGCGTCCGACTGAGGATACCTGATTCTTGACTGTCTTCCACGAGGAGAGCGAGTTCTTGAATAGAGTGAGTCGCCTCACTCGTTGGACTCGGCAGGACACCGAAGCATCGCAGAATGCCGTTTTTCGTGACGACCATAAGGGCGACGAAGGGACGCGTGAGCTTTCGGAATATCAACATCGGTTGAGCGACCCAAAGGGCCGTCCGATCTGGCTTCCTCAACGCCAAGTCCTTTGGGAGCAGCTCACCAAACACGATGCAAAGGAACGTCAAGAAGAGGAAGGCGATCCCGAAGGCAAGTGAGTGCGTTACGACACCTTGCCACCCAGCTGGAAAGAAGTGAAGGGTCGGTTCGACGAACGAAGCAAGGATCGGTTCGCCAACACATCCCAAGGCGATGCCTGCGGCGGTAATACCAAGTTGGACAGCCGCTATCGTCCTGTCGATGCTTTGGATAGCTTTATGAACTTGCTTCGCTCCGGTTCGCTTCTGTTGAAGCATCTCTTCTACCCTGGTCTTTCGCACAAGGACCAAGGCATACTCAGCCGCCACAAAAAACGCATTGACTCCAACCAAGAGCGGGATACTCAACAACCCAAGGGCCGTCCAAAACCACGACTCAGACGCAAACAAAGGCGTAACACTCATCGAATCCTTGGCCTCTTCATTGAGAACATCGCGGTTCATGAACCGTCGAGGGGCGTCTTTTCCGGAGCCACTTTTCGGCTTGGGGAATGGACATCTCTTTGTTGCCGTGTTTTTCGCCAAGATACCTGATAGGATTCTGCCAGTCTCGTGATCTAACCTCCCACTCGTTTCGTCTTGAACCCCATCTTTTCGAGTTCCTGAATGATCCGTTCCCGTTGGTCCCCTTGAATCTCGATTCGTCCGCCCTTCACTGTCCCTCCTGTACCACATTTCTGTTTCAACTTGGTGGCCAGTTCGGACAACTCCGCTTCGTTGAGGGGAAGGTCGAACACCGTTGTGACTCCTTTTCCTCGTCGCCCTTTCGTCTCACGACCCACACTTGCTTTCATTTGTTTCTTCGGCTTTGGTGGAGGTTCGGTCGATTCTTCGGAAACGGGGCTCTCTCGTTGCCCGCTGCCGCCGAGTATGCGAGATACTAAACTCATGACTTCCGGTTCGATCTTGGCCAATGCTTCCGGCGTCTCATCGATATCCCAAAAATCGATTTTGTCGGACCAGTCAGGAAATTGTTCTGTCAATAACGCTTGGTGTTCGGATTGGTTGAAGGCGATGATGCGATCTGCGCGTTCGAAGTCGTCGGGTGTCGCTGCCTCCGGGTTTCGAGTTGTCGCGGCATTGTTCCGAATGCCTTTTCCTTCCAGCAACTTGACGGCGGCTGTTGTCAGAGGTTCGGTCTTCTTGGCGTCTTGTATCAGGGACAGTCCCTTCGAAGCGCCCTTCCACGGTAAGCCGAATTTCCCCGCCACATCGTTGAACAGAATTTCCGCAACCCGACTGTGGCCGCGGTTGTCACTATCGAGGAACAGGATGGTTTTCTTCGGCTGGCCCATGTTTCGACCTCTTTTCGTTTGGGCAGAATTTTGCTTCGACAATCCTTCTTGAAATCTCGAAATTGGCATCCGGAGTTTCGAGGATATCAACTATCGGCGGTCCAGATAAACACACAGAAGAACTTTCCTCTAAAATATCAGAAACGAAACCGGAGTCATTCAGAGGCTGGAATCATGGCCAAGAAGAATAGCAGGAAATACCAATGGGTGTATTCCCCGCCAAAACCAGAAGTTCCTGACCAGCTCAAAAAGGAAGTGATCGAGAAATCACAAGCTTTGGTGCAACGGTTCAAACAGGATTATGTGAAGCCGCCGCCGAAAGATCCGAAGTGGGATTACATCATCGAAATTTACACCAAATGGCACAGCAATTACTTCTACTTCCGCGCAACGTATGCTTGCCCTGGCCCGAATGCAATTTCTCCAACGTTTGGGACCGGTTTTGCACGCATGGAATACGTCGGAGATGGCAAATTCAATTTGGCGTACATGCGGCACACAGGACAGTTTTGGCAAGTGGATAAAGACTTGACGCTGAAGGAGGCACTCCAAACCATACAAGAGAACGGCCTCTATCATCCGAGAGGATAACCAAAGGTCAAAACAAACAATCCGACTCGACCAGCCAATACAACTCCGAGCAGTGGGGAATCCGGTGGCAAAAGGTATTTTCCGAAGCGGAAAGAAGGTTCGCCCGAAAACAGCCGTGCGGGGAAAACGCTACCGCTGCGCAAAGTGCCGCAAAAGAAGTCCACGATCCGTCAAAACACCTGCGCGGTGGTATTGCCCAGGCTGTTTGGCAAGGGAGTAAATTCCTTTGAGAAATGAGATGGAGCGGCGAAGAGGCAATGCTGGGAATCTGATGGCCAGAACGAAACTCCAGAAGCCGAACGAAAGGAACTAAGGTAATGACAGAACCAAGAAAGCCTTGGGACATCCGCCCGTTAACGAAAAAAGTTCCCGTTAGCTCGACCCTCAAAGCGGAGGTCCAACGGAAAGCGGATGAGTTGATCGAAAAGGTGTTGAAACCTGCTTACGTCAAGACGCCGAAGGGAGATGAGCAGTTCAACTACGTCACGGACATCTATGCGAAGTGGTACAGAAATTACTTCTACTTTCATTTGGTCTACGCTTGCCCCAGACCGAATGCCATTTCCCCATCGTTCGAGTGGAAATTAGCCCGGATGGAACCGTTGGGTAATGACAAGTTCGCACTCTATGCGATGCGTCACACAGGTAAAGAATGGGTCGGTATTTTCGATCAACTTTCCGTGGACGAATGCATGGAGGCTATCCAAAGCGAAGAGTGGTTCGCGCTGTGAGGAGTTTGCCGCACTAAACTCTGAGGAGGATTCCCCGGAATTGAGTGCGGCAAGCGCAGTGTAGAACAAAACTTGAAACAATGATGTGCGTTGAGAGTCGTCGAGGTCTCTGCTTGTGTGGTTGGTTTGGTTGAATCACCTTCCTCGTTCCACGGCGGAACCATGGAACGCAGGCCACACGGCTCTGCCGTGCTAAACAGAAAGACGCTTCAACGAAGTAAAAGATGACGGTTGTATTTTGTGTCAGCAAATCCGACGAATCGAAAGATCAGCGATCAATCTCGCCCATGACGATATCGATACTCCCAATGATCGCCGGAATATCCGCAATCAAGCACCCGCGACAAATCTCACTCGTGACGCTCAAGTTCGAAAAACTCGACGACCTCGCTCGGACTCGAAGCGGAACAGGATCCTTCGTGTTTCGACCGACGACATAAAAGCCCATTTGACCACGTGGGCATTCCGTCTCGAGGTAGGCTTCGCCCGGAAGCAACGCCCGCGGTGGTTCGACGCGATGCGAATACGTCTCCGAAAGGGCTTTATTGAGTTCGGCTTCTTTGGCCTTGAGTTCTTTCTTTTCGAGCCCTTGAGACTCTCGCTTAAAGTCCTCCCACAGTTTATCGTGGCCTTCTTTGAGTGGCTTGTACTTCTGCAACCCTTGTTCGATGATCTTGATACTTTGCAGCACTTCGAGCATGCGGACATAAAAGCGGTGCCAACTGTCGCCGATCACGGCTGTCGGTGGGGTGTCATCGAACGGAGGAACAATCGCCTCGAACTCGTAATTCTCGTAACCGCTATACGGTTCGAGTTTCCGCAAGTCCCAATCCGGGTCGCCCTCTTCTTTGTTGAGCGACCCGCGGAGCATCGGACCGGTGCATCCGGCGGCCAGCGCGAGGTCCTTCGTCAAGATGCCGATGTTCGCCGTCCGCTGAATGAAAATGTGGTTCCGAGTCAGCAGCGTGTGATATTCGTTGATGCGTGGCTTGAGATAGTCGAGGAACTGCTGGCAACGCTCGGACCATCCTTCAGGAAGGTCGTCGTGGACTCCGCCAACGGTGATGTAACTATACGACAGACGCGCGCCGCAAACCACATCAAAGAGATCAAATATCAT
>CAYYUU010000059.1:0-9783 GCA_964474955.1 uncultured Alcaligenaceae bacterium
TCGAACGTTCTCAAAACCTTGCCGCCTCAACGCACTCCTCGAGAGTATCAACGCACTCCTCGAAGTAGACAATCCGTGCACACGTCCCGCTTCCGGGGCGACACAGCAAGGAGGTGGCCAATGGTTGATCTCGTGACGAGAGCAGAGCCTCTTGGCCCGGCCGAACTGGATCAACTGGAATTGCGTCTGCGGACCAGTTTGGGATCGCAGATTCATGACCTGCGAGTCACCCAGCGGAATGGAGTCTTTGTCTTGCGTGGTTGTTCTCGGACGTATTTCGCCAAGTTGTTGGCCGAACAAAAGCTCGATGCGGTGGTTGGCCATCGGCTGATCTTCAACGAGATTGTGGTCAAGTGACAGAACAGCAAACAGTCCTCTTGGTCCTTGGCGTCTGTTCGGTGATGACACCTGTTGGGTTAGATTTGTGAGGGCATTCCTTTGACGAAGGTAAATTCATTGAACGGGAAGCGTGCGCTCGTCCTTGAGGACGACATGATGATCCTTGGCGTCATCGAACGCTTTCTCTCGCTTTTTGGGATGAGAATCGAAACGGCTTTGAGTCTACAACAGGCCAATGACTGCTTTGACGAGCGCCCGGATTGGCTCGACCTGTTGTGGACCGATTTGAATCTTCCCGACGGATCCGGACTGGACTTTGCGAGACGGGCCAGAGAATCCCGGCCCAACATCAAGATTCTGGTGTGTTCTGGCGTCGGAGATAAAGATACCGTCACCGAACGGGTCGGACCGGACCACGCGCTGCTCCCGAAGCCGTTTACCCTGGAACAAGCGGAACAAGCCCTTTTCAATCTCTTTGGAATCACGACGCTTGCGGACACCCAATCACGACGTCCGAGCGTCTCGGGGTTCGACAAGCCACAATCCTGTCAGTTCCCCCAATCCCCAGATCACGAAAGACATGTCCCGCAATGACCCGGGCGGTGACTTGATTTCTCAAGGACTTGGCCATCGAGGTGATCCACTCGTCTCAGTCAGTGTCCTTCCCCTGTATTTCTCCCAACGTCTGTGTCGAGACCGCACGCACCGAGCGAAATTGCCCATCTGTTTTCCTGCGTAGGACGGAGATCCACAATCTCAGATGCCCGTTTTGCTCCCGCACTCTCGAAAATCCGAGCGTCAATCGAAAGCCTCGAACGAAACACCTCCATGGCACGTCCGTTGCAGAGTTGTTATCAAAAGCCCTCCTGGATGCTCGGACTTCTGGGTGTCGAGGAGTTCCGAAAGATGAATCATCTCCTTCGATCAAAACAAAGCAACACGTACCACCCAAGGAGGCAGCAATGAGTTCGCATCTTCGAAACATGATCTTTGCCGGTGCAATCGTCGTCGCCCTGTCGGCCTTCATGGTCGAACAGGCGAACGCCCAGGTCGTCGTTCAGCGACACGTTGTTCGAACGTACGGTCCAAGATATCGGGTTCACTATCCAACGTACTATGCCCGTCCGGTGTATTATCGAAGCTACGCCGTCGCACCAAGACCAGTCGTTGTGTATTATCCCCGACCGTACGTCGTCCCGCGTTACTATTCTGTGCCGGTTCGTTCGTCGAATTATGTCTACTACCAGACTTATCCGACCTACGCACCGTATTACTACACGCCGTATGACTATGCACCAGTCTCAACCTATTATTACGGCTACTACTGGTAAGATCCGGACCAACCTCTTCCGATCGCCCGGAATCGTTTCCACGCCCAAATTTTATGGGCGTGGGTTCACCATTTTCTGGCACCTCACGTTGGAGAAGAACAATGAGCCACACCGGATTACAATCTTTTGACAGCACGATCCAAACGACCAACACCTGGCTTCATGAAATCATGGAAGAGATGGGTTGGGAAGAACGCCATCGTGCGTATCACGCATTGCGAGCGGTCCTGCATGCTCTTCGGGATCAATTTCCGGTGAATGAAGCTGTTGGGTTGGGAGCCCAACTTCCGCTCCTCGTTCGGGGCATCTACTACGACGGATGGCAAGTGAGTAAAGTGCCTTTGCGAGAACGAAAAAAAGAGGTCTTTCTGGCCCACGTTGGCCAGTCCTATGAATTCGATACCGACATTGATCTGGAGCAAGTCACGAAAGTCGTCTTCCGCGTCCTTGCAAAGCACGTCGCCCCAGGTGAAGTCGAGCGTATCCGAAAACTGTTGGCGGAAGAACTCCGAACGATGTGGCCCGAGAATGTGTGACGTCACCAAACACTCGGGGATCAGTGAACCGACTTATTTGGCGAAGAGGTGTGGACATGATTGGAAAAGTCAAAGTGTTTACTTTTGTCACTGGCCACGGGGAAACGTTGATCGATCCTCCCCTGGAACAGCACATCAACGATTGGTTAGCTCAAGTCAAAGGGGAGTTGATCCACGTGAGCCAATCCGAGAGCCCACGCTCAGGAGGTGGGCACCACGTGACTCTGTGCATTTGGTATCTACCCCAGGAAGTTGCTTCCTCGTAGCCAACATGCGGATTGATGTTCCAAAACAAAACCACCAATCTGGATAGTAGGAAGGAATGGTCATGGCTTCCTCATCAGCACAAAATCTTCGTCCACTTTCCACGGATCAACCCATCTGGGATCGATTCTTTACCGTATCGCCTCTCGTCCTGATCGCCAGTAAAGAGGGAGATCACTTCAACATCGCCCCCAAGCACATGGCCATGCCTTTGGGTTGGGAGAATTACTACTGTTTCGTATGTTCCCCGAGTCATGCGACATACTGCAATATTCAGCGACACCGCGTGTACACCGTCAACTATCCTCGTCCGTCTCAGCTGCTAGAAAGCAGTCTCGCGGCAAGCCCACGGAACGCCGAGCATGCCAAGCCCAGCTTGGCGGTCTTGCCGACAACGCCGGCAACGAAAGTGGATGGTGTGTTAGTTCAAGACTGCTATTTATGCATAGAGTGTGAGTTAGATAGAATTATTGATGGTTTCGGAGAGAACAGTCTGATCCTTGGCCGAGTCGTGGCTGCGTCCGCTCAAGAAGAAGCCCTGCGAAAAGTGGATCTGGATGATAACGACCTCATCTATCAATCGCCCTTACTGGCGTACTTGAATCCCGGACGAATGGCGGAGATTCGTCAGAGTGTTTCTTTTCCATTTCCGGTCGGTTTTACTCGTTGACACAATCCGGTGGCCGATCCAACGAGGGTTCAGGAAGCGGTTAAGATATGAACTCTCAACGAACTCAAGAAATCCTCCATTTCCTCGAAGCACATCGGGCGGACATGGTCCAATTCCTCAAGGACCTGGTCGAAGAGGAATCACCGTCCCACGCCCCCGAGTCGCAACACCCCGTGTTGTTGCTACTTAGTGAGCAACTCGAAAAGGCAGGACTCTCGGTCCATCGGATTCGCGGCAAAGCCTCCGGCGGAATGCTAATCGGTCGGGGTCAGAAAACACAGAACCAACTTCACCAATTGCTCGTTGGACATTGTGATACGGTCTGGCCCCTCGGGACGTTGACGACCATGCCGTTTTTGGTCGAAGAGGACGTCGTCAAGGGGCCTGGTTCCTTCGACATGAAAGCCGGGCTCGTCCAGATGATTTTTGCCCTGAAGACGTGTCACGAACTCAAACGGAAACTCCCCGTTGAACCCGTGGTCCTTATCAACTCCGACGAAGAAATCGGCAGCTCGGAATCGACGGAAACCATCATTCGACTGGCTCGTGGTGCCGTCCGGGCGTTCGTTCTCGAACCCGCTTTTGACCTTTCTGGCAAATTGAAAACGGCACGAAAAGCCGTGGGCCGATTTCACGTCATCATCAAAGGGCAAGCCGCTCATGCCGGCGTCAATCCGGAGGCCGGAGTGAGCGCCATCCTGGAGCTTTCGCACCAGATCCAAAAACTGTTTTCGTTGAACGATCCCGCCAAAGGCATCACTGTGAACGTGGGCACGGTCGATGGTGGACTTCGCCCAAACGTCGTGGCTCCGCAAGTGGAAGCCGTCCTTGACGTTCGCGTTCCCACTCAAAAAGATGAAGTCGAAGTCGAAAAGGCGATACGCGGACTCGAACCGGTACATCCGGGAGCAACGATCGAGGTCACGGGTGGCTTTGGCCGACCTGCGATGGAACCCATCGAACGGAATCAGGCATTATGGAAGTTAGCCTGGCAACTTGGAAAGGAAGAACTCGGTATTGAACTCGAACAAGCGGCGGTGGGAGGAGCTTCGGACGGCAATACGACCAGCCTCTACACGGCCACGTTGGATGGTCTTGGAGCCGTGGGAGACGGAGCGCATGCCATCCACGAACACGTACTCATCTCCAAAATGATAGAACGGGCGGCTTTGTTAACCTTGTTATTACTTGCGCCGGTCCCAGAAAGATCGACCTGATGGTGTTTTGTTCCGACTCTTTATGCGGACTACATGAGACTTCTATGCCAAAACATTTCTATAGCTCACTCACCAGAATCGCTCATTTGGAGACGACCACCTTCACAGTGCAACCCATACCGAAGGCAGACTGGCAGACAGGTGATTACGTGGTCGGGGAAGTGCTTCGGGCCTCCGGAAGCGGGGCCACGGTCGAACTCACGACGGGAAGGCAAGCGTCGGTGAGCGTAGGAGATCACGTCGTTGGAGCGTTGGGACGCCGTGCAGCGACGCTGGAGGCCGTAGGTGACTGGAGAGAGATCGGGCCTGATCTACACATGCACGCCTTGACGTCGGCGGGTGTTTTTGGTCGTTGTACGTCTGTCAACAGTTTCCTTTCACCGCTGCAATCGCTGGCCTACCGTGGGCACGTGGTTGTCCAACAGGCCACCTTGAACATGCGCGATTGTATTCAACCGATTGCGAAGCTGCCGTGTTCGATTCCCATCATCCTGATCATAGGGACTTCGATGGATTCGGGGAAAACCCTGTCTGCGAAGGTCATCATCCGGTTACTCAAGAGTTATGGCGTTCGTGTCGCTGGTATGAAGTTCACCGGCGTCGGTCGGTATCGAGATATACTGGCCATGAGTGATGCCGGGGCCGATGTGATTTATGACTTTGTGGATGCCGGAATGCCATCCACTTGTTGTGAGCCAAGTGAATTCGAGGGGACAGTCGGTCACCTTTTGGGACTCGCGGCACAACATCAAGTCGATGTAATAGTCGGGGAAGTCGGTGCTTCCCCACTCGAACCATATAATGGCGAGTCCGCCATCACGGAGCTACACAGCCACATATCTTACTTGATAATGTGTGCGTCCGATCCCTATGCGGGCGTGGGTATCATGCAAGCGTTCAACGTGAAACCCAATCTGATATCTGGGCGTGCAACATGTACCACGGCGGGAGCGGCGTTGTCTGAAAAATTGTGTGGAATACGTGCCTTCGATTTGCTCGATCCAAAATCCATCCCGGAATTCGAAACCAATCTGCGAGTTGCGTTTCCCGATCTCCTCACTCACTCCTGACCGAGTAGGTATCGAACAAGCGGAAGAATTCGGTTACGGGATGACCCGAAGGCAGCCGGGCCCTGAGCGACCTGACTCAGTGACGAGTCAATTCCGCACACCCGCCAAAAGACCACCAACCGCCACACCCACTCGCAAAACGCGGTAGTTGCTCCGCCGCTTCGCACTATGCAATCCGAGACCGCAGCAAGATCAGCTTCGTTGTTCCGTTGTCATTTCCCCATAGGCGTTGACCAGATATTGCCCCAGCATTCGCTGGGCATTGAAGAACGAGCCGTTCAGAGCGATGGCCGACCGCATCACTTCGGCAAAGGCCAATGGTCGTGTATAGAACAAAGGCGCGATCACAAATTCCAACTTGGCATACAACGACTCAGCTTCCAGAGCGGGGTCACTCGGTGCGTTTGAATCCTCACCAATAGCCCACCCGGTGACTCCTTCGGTGTGGCCTTCGACCCACCAACCATCGAGCACACTGAAACTGGGGACGCCGTTGAGGGCTGCTTTCATGCCACTCGTGCCGGACGCCTCCTGCGGCTTTTGGGGTGTGTTGAGCCACACGTCCACTCCGGCACAAATCTGTTTGGCCAGGGCCATGTCGTATTCGGGGAGATACACCATCTGAATGTCCTTCCCCAGCATGCTTGCGGCCTCGAAGACGTTGCGGATTAGGAGCTTTCCCAGGTCGTCGCGGGGATGAGCTTTGCCACTGTAGACAATCTGGAGTGGTCCTGCCTGACGAGCAATTCGTCGCAACCGCTCTGAATCCGAAAAAAGCAGCATAGGTCGCTTGTACGGAGTGGCTCGGCGCGCAAAGCCAATTGTCAGTGTTTCCGGCGCGAGGCGGACCCTGGTGCGGCGTTCGATCGTATTCAGGAGGAGTTGCTTGGCCTCCTTGTGTGCTTGTTGGATTTCACTCAACTCGATGCTGATGGCGTAGCGCAGGTAAAGGTTGTCTCGTCGCCATTCGGGGATGTGGCTGTCGAACAGACGCCGGAACGGCTCCGACGTCCAGGTCGTGGCATGCACACCGTTGGTGATCGAGTTGACCGGATAGTCGGGGAACATCGACCGCGAAATTTCGCCGTGACGCATGGCTACGCCGTTGACGTAGTGGGAAAAGTAAAGGGCCAGATACGTCATGTTCAACGAACCGTCCAGGCAGCAGTGGGCCTCGGTCAGGGCCTGCGCCCAGTCGTCACCGAGGACTTGGTGAACCAGGTGGGCCGGGAAGCGATCGTGGCCTGCCGGGACCGGCGTATGGGTAGTGAAAACGCACTGACGGCGGACAGCTTCTCGGACGCTGGGCGTGATCTGACGGACTGCTTGGTTTTCGTTCTTCTCGGCCACAAGACTCAGGGCCAAGAGAGCCGAGTGTCCCTCGTTCATGTGGTAGTTCTGAATCTGGTCGTGGCCCAGAGCCCTAAGCAGGGCCACCCCGCCCATGCCCAGAACCACTTCTTGACAAAGCCGGTAATGAGCATCGCCACCGTAGAGGTGATCCGTGAGCGTTTGGTCCCATGGAGCGTTCGATTCCAGAGCGGTGTCCAAAAAATAAACTGGCACGACATGTCCAGACACTCCCTCGACCAACATTTGCCAGGCCCGGACATGCACGGTTCGCCCTTCCACGGTTATCTTCGCCTGAGCTGGCACCAGCGTCAGGTGTTGCTCCGGAGTCCACACTGCGGGGCTCTCGGTCTGGTTTCCCCAGCCATCCAGGTGTTGGCGAAAGTACCCCTTGCGGTGCAGGAGGCTTACCCCGACGAGGGGGACCTCAAGGTCCGCAGCCGCGCGGAGTGTGTCGCCGGCCAAAACGCCGAGACCACCGGCATACGTCGGCATCGAGGAATCCAGCGCCACCTCCATGGAGAAGTAAGCGACCGAGCGTGAGTTGATGAAGAGTGACATGGGGTTGCGCTCCATTTTGAAGAATCCTACCTAAGAAAGAGCAAATCATGTACCGGACCGAACAGCGGCCTGGTGACCGAATTCTGCCAAGACCAACCGTCTGGGATGTGTGCGGAGTCGTACATGGCTGAACCAGATCGCACACCAATCCAAGCAGGGCCCACGGCGAGAACTCCAATCCCGAGGAAAACACTCTCCAAAACGCGAGGATCCATCGCATGGATTGTGAAGGATACACGGCATACAGTTTGCATTTAGGTGCCCCAGACGAATTCACGACGAATACGGTTAACCTCCTTTTCAACTCTTTATTCTGTTCACCTCTCTCGGATCAAAGGAGCCTGGAAACATGAATAGTCCTCGAATGAGACTTGCGATCGTTATTGTCGCACTCTTGCTTTCGCCTTCGACGTTGTTGGCCCAGAAAAAGAGCCTGATCGTGGGGCTGCTCAATAGTCCCAACGTATCGAGCAACAACTATGCACTGAGAGGCAAAGCGTGGTTGGCCATTTGGAAAGTCGCCAAACCTTCCGACGTGAGGTACCTGAGTGGCGCAGCCCGAAAACACCGCTCTGCTCACGCAAGACGTGTTGCTGCGGAGGTCCTTGGGAAACTCAAGGCCAAAAACATAACAGATCGAAACCTCATCGTGCGCACCCTTTGCGACGTGCTCAAGAGCGATACCGATGCCGGGGTTCGCCGGGCTGCTGCTTATGCCTTCGGATTGATGACGAGGTATGGGAACCCACCGACAGGAAGTCGATTACAGAGCGCCATGAAGCAGCTAGATATCGCAATGCGGTCCGACTCCGACGACAACGTCCGCAAACGAGCGGCGGCTTCGTTGAGTTTGGTGGCCCCTGTATCCTCCAGGAAATTACTGCAAAAGGCACTCAAGGCTGAGAAAAGTGGAGCGGTGAAAACGGCCATCGAATGGTCCCTCAAACGACCAAGCTCCACGGCGAGAAAGCTCCCCAAAATCAAGGCCGGGCAAGTAGCTGAGGGAATTTGTCGAGGCACACGCTATCTGGTCTACGCTCCGAAGGGATACCGCAAAAGCAAAATAAAAAAGTACCCCGTTCTGGTGTCCGTCCATGGCTCCGACGGGACCCCAGATGGATACCTCGATTTCTGTCGCAGCGATGCCGACAAGTATGGCTTCCTCATCGTCGCCCCCTGGTTCGATTTCCCAACGTTTGACCACTGGGGATCATGGGGCTTACGACATTTTAAGCTGGGGCGTGCCGATCAACGACTCCTGGCCATCTGGAAAGACGTCGGTCACGTAACCCCGACCACTCCCCGTTTCTACTTGTATGGGCATTCCCAGGGCGGTCAGTTCGTCCACCGGTTTGTCATGCTTCAGCCCAAGTGGGTGGAGAAAGCCGCGGCGGCTGCGCCGGGAGACATCGTCAGACCGAATCCCAAGCGTGGCTTTCCTCACGGTACCCAATTCAATTCGTGGTTGCCGGATCTCAAGTCTTTGAACTTTGGTGCACTCGCAAAAGCGCAGCTTGCTGTCGTGGTCGGGTCCAAAGACGACAAGAAGCACCGCGACCTGGCCCGGGAGTTGGTGAACACCGCCCGGGACTCTGCCAAGAAACATGGCTTCCAGAGTCCCATTCACTACATCTTGGTCAATAACGGTCCGCACCAGGGAAAGAACAACTACCTCAAAGGAGCGAGGAGCTACCTCTTCCGCGACTGCAATTCGGACCTCACGATCAAGGAAATCCGGCTCAATCGGAAGTGCCAGGTGGAGGTGGTCGTCCAGAACGTTGGCTCCGGAAAACTTCCCGATGAAGTTTGGGACAAGAACAGCCCGCTCGGCAAGACAAACGTCCTGATCAAAATCAGTGGAAAAAAGGGCAGTGGTGGAAAGACGATTTTGGGATTTGACCCCACAAAACGTTTACGCCTTCGCGGAGGGACTGCCACGCTCACGCTCAGTAGCACTCCTTGGGGTACCATTTCCGGAACCGCAGTCGTCCAGGCCACGGTCGATCAGACAAATTTAATACGAGAACTCAACGAAGACAACAACTCGAAAGCGACAAAGCTCACTTGCCGAAGAGGACGCAAATCTCCTCCGAAGCGTCGGGGGAAATAAGGAAGTCGTCGGCAAGGACGTGCTTTCGCTCTGGGAACGCAAAATTGATGATTGTCCGGTTCTTCTGGCGTTGTTGACCGTTTCGTAGTTCTGAGGAGAATCCGATGACGAAGCACATTTCGGTTTGGGTCCGAGTTGGGGTGGTGGGGTGGTGTGTGTCCATGGCTCTGACGGAGGTGCCTCCTGGCTTCGGGCAGATGCTCAAGGCGACTCTCAAGGGACATTCAGATTCCGTCTGGTCCGTGAGTTTCAGTCCTGATGGAAGGACCCTCGCTTCGGCGGGTGTAGGCCACGACCGGAAGACCTTCAAATCTTGGGGAGAGATCAAACTCTGG
>CAYYUU010000059.1:9883-14602 GCA_964474955.1 uncultured Alcaligenaceae bacterium
ACGACCGGAAGACCTTCAAATCTTGGGGAGAGATCAAACTCTGGAACGTCAAGACCGGGAAAGACGGCGTTGCCCGTTCCGCTTGGGTTCGGGCCATTCTCAAAGGAGACACGGAAACAGTCCGTTCTGTAAGTCTCAGCCCCGACGGAAAGACGCTCGCGGCGGGAGTTAGACACAATGCGATTAAGCTCTGGGATGTCAAGACTGGGAAAGCAAAAGCCATTCTCAGGGACAAAGTCGTCGAGAAAGGTACCGCCAAAAGATATCCAATCCCTTGGTGTGTGCGTTTTAGTCCCGATGGAAGAACAATCGCGGGGGTACTTTCTGCCCAGGATACCAAAACCGGCGAACACCATCCAGTGATCAGGCTGTGGGACATCAAGAGTGGAGAAGTCAACGCGACTCTGAAAGGACGCCGCCGGTTCAATTCTGTGAGTTTCAGTCGCGATGGAAAGATACTCGCTGCGGCAAGTGGCGACGGAACAATCACACTCTGGGACGTGAAGACCGGAAACGGCGGCGTTGTCCGCTCCGTTCGTGTCCGGACCACCCTCAAAGACCCGACCGGCTCCGTCGATTGCGTCTGCTTCAGCCCCGATGGAAAAACACTCGCATCCTCAGGTCGAGGAGAGATCAAGCTCTGGGACGTTAAGACTTGGAAAGTAAAGGCCACTTTCCAAGGAGATGCAGACCGAGTTTCGTCAGTGTGTTTCAGTCCCGACGGAAAAACTTTCGCTTTGGCGAGTTCGGACGGAACCATCGAACTCTGGGATTTAACGAAGGAACAACCTGATGGCCGAATCTTTTTGCCGGCCGCGAAGAAGGCGTACGCCAGGCTCGGAGGGCGGTACTCGGGAAGGTGGATAGACCCAGGAACTGGGAAAAAAGTTCGTCTCTTCCAGATGCCTCAAGGCACAACGAACGCAAATCTTCAGAACTTGCCCGACGTGTCCTTCGAATTCGGCCTGGAACTATCCTCTAGCCGTGTGACAGACAACGGCCTGAAGCATCTCAAAGAAATGCAGAAACTCGCCGTCCTGGACCTCACTGACATGCAGGTGACCGACGCAGGGGTCAAGGAGCTGACCGGGCTGAAGAACCTCACACTGCTATCCCTCGCTAGCACAAAGGTGACCGACGAGGGATTGAAGGAACTGGCGAGACTGAAAAATCTCACCTGCCTGTCTCTTGCCGGCACAAGGGTGACCGACGAGGGACTGAAGGAGCTGGCGAGACTGAAGAAACTAACCTGGCTGTCCCTCGCCGGCACAAGGGTGACCGACGAGGGACTGAAGGAACTGGCGGGACTGAAGAAACTAACCCGGCTCGTCCTTTCCCCAACGCAGGTAACCGACAGCGTGCTCAAGGTGCTGAGGGAGAACGATCAACTCCGTGTTCTCCAAGCGTTTTCTTCGGGAAGTTGGCCTCCACCTAACCGAGACCGGGACATCTCTTACGCGAGTCTCTCCAACACGCAGGTGACTGACGCAGGGCTCAAGGAGCTTACCGGTCTGAAGAACCTCACCTCGCTGTACCTCGAACGCACAAAGGTGACCGACGAGGGACTGAAAGAACTGGTGGGACTGAAGAAACTCCGCTGGCTGTTCCTCACCAACACGCAGGTGACCGACACGGGGCTGAAGGACCTCGCCGGGCTCAAGAATCTCACCAAGCTCGTCCTTTCCTCGACGCAGGTGACCGACACGGGGCTGAAGGACCTTACCGGACTCAAGAATCTCACCGCGCTGTACCTCGACGGCACGAATGTGACCGACGCGGGTGTGGCGGCACTACGCAAGGCACTTCCCAGGTGCCGAATCTATCGGTGATCGGACGGGACCTCGAGCACATGATCGGATGAGGGATGTCAAGCCACACGCAAAGAACGTCAAGGTCTCGTCCACTCTGTCAGTTTCACTTCCGAGGGCAGAAGGCTCGCATCGGCAACCCCAAGTTTGTGGTGTGCGCGGCAGAGCCTCGCGACGTTAGGTTCCCAGGCTCTGCCTGGGAACTAGAGCACAGAATCTCTTTCCATGGCTCCACCATGGAACGTCCTGAAGGAGGTCTTACAGTAGGACCTTCTTTCAACTCTCCCGAATCTGCAAGTCGAAAGTGTCAAAGCCAAAACCGCACAGGTGGGCCTGGACATTCAACATCACATCCTCCGCGGTGGTGCTGGCAACACCCTGTGGCGCAACGACAATGTCGGGCCCTGCGTCGTGCAAGTGTTGGAATCGTAGTCAACGAGGGGCCGAAGCCGCACCATTGGTACAACGTTTGCATTTCTAAATTTTTGGAAAAGTCAAATCAGAAACGAGGTGCGCCATGATTACCACAACAAAACCTCTCTTTGCCACGACCGCCGCAGATTTAATGACCTGCGATTTGGTCCGCATCCCGCAGACCATGCCGTTACGCGAGGCCGCGCAACTGTTATGGCGAAACCAGGTCAGCGGTGCCCCCGTCGTCAACGCCGAAGGCAAATGCGTCGGCGTACTGTCGGCGATGGATTTGTTGCGAATGAACGAGAAGCGACCGGACATCACCCGACTCACGTCCCCACCGTTGCCCGTAACCTGTTCGTTTCAAACGGACGGGCAGGCCGCCGATGGAAGTGCCGTCAGATTGTGTACGCTCCCCTCAGGCGTGTGCCCCATTCAGCGTGTTCAGGGCGACCAAGACGGAAAAGAGCAGCTCGTGTGCAGCCAACCAAACAGCGTCCTGGTGGACTGGCAAATTGTGGAGATGGAACAACTGCCGCTGGAGGAAGTCCGCCACTTCATGACCACCGGCGCGGTGACGGTCCCGTCGGACACGAACATCCGTGCTCTGGCTCGAATGATGGTCAATTCCCGCATCCATCGGCTCATCGTGGTCGAGGAAGAAGACAACCCTGTCGGCATCGTGTCCAGTACAGACCTGTTGATCGCCTTGGCTTTGTGTGACGGTGAATCGTGATGATTCCAAGGGCGGACGGAGAAAGAAGACTGGCGGATTGGGTGTTTTGGAGAGTTTAGTCTTTCGCGGAGCGAAAGACTGAACTACAAGACACACCTCCGTACACAATCTTCGCCGGCCTTTGCCGCGATCTCATAATTACACCCGTCCGGCAACCTCTCCCATAACACTCCTCGAGTTCCTGTCTATAATCACGTTGAGGACGCCGTCGCCAGGACGAGTCACGGAGACAGGAAATCAACGAGGAGAGTTTGAAGATGACCACGGAATATTTCGACGTGCTGATCGTGGGTGCCGGACTATCCGGGATCGGCATGGCCTGTCACTTACGGAACAAGTGCCGCAGGAAAAGTTATGTCATCCTGGAAGGTCGCGACGTGATGGGAGGGACATGGGACCTGTTTCGGTATCCTGGCGTTCGGTCCGACAGTGACATGCACACTCTCGGGTATGCCTTCAAGCCGTGGCGGGCCGCAAAGGCCATCGCCGACGGACCGTCCATCCTCAGATACGTGGAGGAAACGGCTCGCGAAAATCACGTTGATGAACACATCCGATATGGCCACCTCGTCAAGAAAGCCAGTTGGTCCAGCGAGGACGCGACCTGGACCGTCAAGGCCGAACGCAAGAACACCGGCGAAACGGTTACGATCCGGTGCAACATGTTGTTCATGTGCACAGGCTATTACAGTTACGCGGGCGGACACACGCCCGAGTTCCCAGGGCGTGACTCTTTTCAAGGCCAGATCATTCATCCTCAGGAGTGGCCGGAAGACCTCGACCATCGGGACAAGAGGGTCGTTGTCATCGGCTCCGGTGCCACGGCCATGACTCTGGTTCCGGCCATGGCAAAAGACGTGAGACACATCGTGATGCTCCAGCGCTCGCCGACGTATGTTGTCGCGTTGCCATCGGAAGACAAAGTCGCGAACTTCTTACGGCGGATTTTGCCTTCGTGGATTGCTTATGCCATTACTCGTTGGAAGAATGTTAGTCTCCAACAATACTTCTACCGTCGGATGCGTGAACACCCCGAGGCCGCCAAGAAACGCCTCATCGAAATGGTCCGCGAGCAACTCGGCGAAGACTACGACGTCGAGAAGCACTTTACACCGACGTACAAACCCTGGGATCAACGTCTGTGTGTTGTCCCCGACGGTGATCTCTTCAAGGCCATCAAGTCGGGCAAGGCATCGATGGCCACCGGCCACATAGACACGTTCACCGAAAACGCCATCCGCCTGGAGTCGGGCGAAACTCTCGAAGCCGATATTATTGTCGCGGCCACCGGTCTCACCCTCGTGACACTCGGCAATGTGGAATTTGACGTCGATGGCGAGCCCGTCGATTTCTCTAATACCTTCACATACAAGGGAATGATGTATTCGGACGTGCCCAATTTGGTTTATACGTTTGGATATATCAATGCCTCGTGGACCCTCCGAGTGGACCTCACGGCGGAGTATGTTTGTCGCTTGATTAAGCATATGGACAAGGGCGGCTTCCACCAATGTACGCCACGTCTGCGTGAGGAAGACCGTGGCATGTCCCGACGACCATTTCTCGAAAATTTCTCGTCGGGGTATGTGCAACGGGCGATACACCTGTTTCCGAAACAAGGTGACAAAGAACCGTGGATCAATCCGCAGAACTATTTCAAAGACAAGAAGATGTTTCGGAATGCTCCGATTGATGATGGGGTGATGCAATTTACGAAGCGGACCGGGCAACCGAGTTCTCGACCACGCCCAGTCGGCATTG